>DCCQ01000060.1 GCA_002314195.1 Bacteroidales bacterium UBA1077
TGAATCATTGTCAAAGTCAGGAAGAGATTTCAAAATTTTGCACGTTACCAAGATTTTGAAATCTCTTTTTCATCAGCCATTGAAGCCTTCAGAGAAAGTCTGGTATCACACCTTCTAACATAAAGTCATATTCAAAAAGCTGATAGTTTTCCCGATTATTTTCTATAAATTTGCACTTTGGTATATAGAACATGAACTTTCTTGAAGAAAAGATCCTCTCAGACGGAGTGATCAAGGAGGGAAACATCCTCAAGGTGGACAATTTCCTCAACCACCAGATTGACATTGACATCATGAGGCAGGTGGCCTACGAGTTCAAGCGGCGTTTCCGCGGCGAGACCGTGACCAAGATCCTGACCATCGAAGCGAGCGGAATCGCCATCGCCACCCTGCTTGCGGATCTGTATGACGTTCCTGTCGTGTTCGCGAAAAAAGGCGAGACAGCAAACTGCACTGATGACAAATATGTCTCGCAGGCATATTCATTCACCCACAAGAGGATGAACAATGTCTTCGTGTCCAAGCCCTATCTCAATGCGGGTGAGAAGGTCCTTATCGTGGATGACTTCCTCGCCGACGGACAGGCGATGCTTGCGCTCACTGACATCGTGAAGCAGGCCGGAGCCGAGGTTGTAGGACTCGGTGTGGCTATCGAGAAAGGCCAGCAGAAAGGTGGCAGAATCCTCCGCGAGGCAGGCTACCACCTTGAGTCCATCGCCATCATCGAGGACATGGACTACGAAACGCAATCAATACATTTCAGAAATAACTAAGTCTATGGCAAAGTCCAACATTTATGAGCTGGACGGACGAGTTCCGGTAGCTCAGGCCGTTCCGTTCGGTCTCCAGCACGTGCTCGCGATGTTCGTGAGCAACATCACCCCTATCATCATCCTCGCAGGAGTCGTGGGAGTCGACTCCGCTCTCCAGGGAGCCCTCATCCAAAACTGTATGATAATCGCCGGTATCGGCACTCTCGTACAGCTTTATCCTGTCTGGAAGATTGGTTCGAGACTGCCTATCGTTATGGGTATCAGCTTCACATTCCTCTCTCTCGCCATATTCATAGGATCCACAATGGGTATGGGAACTCTCATGGGAGCTGTGATCATCGGCGGTATTGTCGAAGGATTGCTGGGTCTCTTTGTCAAGTACTGGGTGAAGATCGTTCCTCCGATCGTGGCTGCTACAGTTGTAACCGCAATCGGTTTCTCACTGCTTCCTATCGGTGCTAACAGTTTCGCTGGCGGACAGGGAGCCGCGGATTTCGGAGCGGCGCACAACTGGATCATCGGTTCGGTGACACTCCTCACCTGCCTTGTCTGCCAGGTGTTCGGTAAAGGTTTTCTCCGCTCGCTTTCTGTGCTCGTGGGTCTGGTTATAGGCTATGTTCTGTCCTTGTTCATGGGTATGGTGGACTTCGGAGCGCTCAGCGGAGCAGGATTCATCTCACTTCCTAAGTTCCTGCCTTTCAGGCCTGAGTTCAACCTCGGAGCGATACTTTCCATCATTGCGATCTATATGGTCAGCGCCACCGAAACAATCGGTGACACCAGCGCGCTCTGCGCGGGAGCCCTCAAGCGTCAGCCTACAAACCGTGAACTCGGCGGCAGCATCGCCTGTGACGGTTTCGTCAGCTCACTCGCGGGCCTGTTCGGATGTACCCCGATCACATCGTTCAGCCAAAACGTCGGGCTTGCCACGATGAGCGGAGTGGTCAACCGTTTCGCAATCGCCACAGGAGCCGCAATCATGATCATCGGCGGAGTTTTCCCGGCAGTAGGCCTCACTCTGACAACAATTCCTCAGGCCGTACTCGGCGGATGTACAATCATGATGTTCGGAAGCATTCTCTTCGCAGGATTCGGAATGATGGCTAAGTGCGGTTTCGGCAACCGTAACATGATCATAGCCAGCCTCTCGCTCAGTGTAGGTCTTGGTTTCACCTCGGCCTCACAAATGTTCAACATATTCCCGGACATCATCAAGACAGTCTTCGCGGAGAACTGCGTGGCTGTCGTGTTCGTGCTCGCAGTCATCCTCAACCTTCTCCTCCCGAAAGAGTAAGAAAACGCTTAGAAGCCGAGTAACTTTTTCAAAGCAGAAAGAGGATGTCCTGAAGTTTGGGTCATCCTCTTTCTGCTTTTCAATGTCTTGACTGTTTTTGTCCGGCCAAACTTATTCCCACCGGAGAAACGACCTCTATCAAGCATTATGTCCGGGGAAAGGCCGCCTCTGCCGGACAAACAGTCGCTTTGGAACGATGCGTTTTTTGACTAAAGCGAGACCTACCGGACAGCGACCTTATTGAGGAAGCATTGGATGGTGTTCTCCATAAGGCAGCAGATGGTCATCGGGCCGACTCCGCCCGGGACAGGAGTGATGACAGAGGCTTTCGGCTCGACGGAAGCGAAGTCCACGTCACCGCAGAGATTGCCGTTCTCGTCACGGTCCATACCGACATCAATCACAGCGGCTCCTTCCTTGACCATATCTCCGGTCACAAATTTCGGACGGCCTATGGCTACGACAAGGATGTCGGCCTGCCTTGTAATCTCAGGAAGATTCTTTGTCTTTGAATGACAAATTGTTACTGTGGCGTTTCTGTCTAGCAGAAGCTTGGTGATTGGAAGGCCGACGATCTGGCTGCGGCCGATGACAACAGCGTTCTTGCCGGCGATGTCGTAATTGGCATCCTCGAGGAGTCTGATGATGCCCATAGGGGTGCAAGGAACAACGCAGGAAGAGTTCGGTCT
>DCCQ01000064.1 GCA_002314195.1 Bacteroidales bacterium UBA1077
CACTATTAACTTGAATTGGCGACTTATTTTTTAACGCTTTCCTAATGATTGCTAAATTTGCATGCTGAAATATTGTTGGGCAATGTTTGCCGGAGTTCGGCGACACTGAATATTCATACCATAGAAAATGATTGAGCATATCTATAAATATGACGGAACGTTTGAGTTCGAGGCTGGCGGAAGCATTGACAATCTGGAAATAGCGTACCATGCATCGCCGTCAGGATATTCCCCGGACAAGAAAGTGGTCTGGCTTTGCCATGCCTTGACCGCCAATTCCGATCCGGAGGGGCAATGGTGGCCCGCGCTTGTGGGACCCGGCAAACTGATTGACACCGAGAGGTATTTTGTAATCTGCGCCAATGTCCTCGGATCAGCCTGTGGCTCGTCCGGGCCGGCGTCCACCAATCCGAAGACCGGGAAGCCTTACTATTTCGAGTTTCCTCGCGTGACTGTCCGGGACACCGTCCAGGCTTTCGATCTCTTGAGGCAACATCTTGGAATAGAGAAGATTGACGTACTGATCGGAACATCCATGGGCGGATTCATGTCTTTTGAGTGGGCGGTGATGCGTCCTGACATATTCAGAAAGATATTCTTTATCGCCACAGGCGCGCGGGTGACCCCTTGGCTTGCCGGCTTCAATGCCGCCAGCCGCATGGCGCTTATGGCGGATCCGACCTTTAAGGAGCACCGTGACCTTAATGGCGGCATGGAGGGGTTGAAGGCTGCCCGCGCCATTGCCCTGCTGACCTACCGCTGCGAAGAGGGTCTTTTCAAGCAGAACGAGGACAGTGACGACACTGTGTTCGCCGGCAAGGTTGGATCCTACTACCGCCACCAGACCTCCAAATTTGTCAAGGACTGGGACGCCTATTCCTACCTCTATGTCTGTGACGAGGTTGACAGCAACAATGTGGGGCGTGGCCGTGGAGGTGTCGCTGCCGCCCTGTCCCGGATCAAGGCTGATTGCACATTCATCTGTATGTCCTCCGATGAACTGTTCCCTCCCGAGGACATGCGTCCCCTGTCCGCCCTGATTCCAGGCTCCGACTATCATCAGGTCGAGACCCCATACGGCCATGACGGCTTCCTCATTGAAACAGAGGCCATCGCCGGCATTCTCCGCCCGGCTTTTCCGTAGTTATCCATCAGCGGCGACGTAAATGACTCAAAAAGGAACCGCGTGATAATTTGCGAGCGGATTTCGCCAACATATTCAAGATTTGGCAACAGAATAATCGGCTTGACGTATTTTTGCGCGGTGCCGCCACTTATTTTTTGTCTTGTTGAGGGTGTCGGATAAATTTGTTGGAAAACGAAACTGACATGACAAGACAAAAAGGACGGGTGCTGGCGATCGACACGGGGTCAACCTCGACTAAAATCGGGTACTTTGTGGATGGAGAACTTGAGTTTGAGCAGAACCTTGCGCATAGAGCGGAAGATTTGGCTGGATTCAAGGATGTGATGGAGCAGGGCGCCCTGCGTCAGGATGATGTGAGAGCCTTCATGCGGGGAAAGGGCATCCACGCTCACGACATCGACATCATGATGGCCCGCGGCGGTTTGTTCCATCCTGTCGTCACGGGGGTGTATTCAGTGAATGATGACATGCGGGAGGTGTTGCGTAGTTGCCGGTACGGGCGGCATGCGTGTAATCTGAGCGCGATCATAGCGGACGATTTGGCGAAGGAGATAAATGAAAAGAATGCCGCCAGGGGAATTGAGATGCCTTTCGGGCCATGCAGGGCTTACATCGCCGATCCTCCTATGGCTGATGAGATGCTTCCGGAATGCCGTGTGGGGGGTCTGCCAGAGTTCCAGCGCCGGCCATTTTTTCATGCTCTCAATTCTAGGGCTGTCGTAAGGCGCTATTTAAGAGAGCACGGACATCAGTGTAATGACATTACTGCTATTGTAGCCCATATCGGTGGCGGGATAACGGTCACGCTTCACAGAAATGGAAAGGTCATAGACACTAACAACGGTGTGGGTGGTGATGGACCGTTCACTCCGGAAAGAGTGGGATCATGCCCTGGTTTTCAGTTGGTTGACCTTTGCTTCAGCGGCGGATATACCAAGGCGGAGATCAAGAGGAAACTGATGGGGGAAGGTGGTGCTATGGCGTTTTTCGGCACGAATGACTTGAAGGAGGTTGTGCGTAGAGGACAGGAAGGAGACATCAAGGCTAAAGTTTGGATGAAAGCGTTTGTTCTCAACATCGCCAAATATATCGCATCGGAAGCTGCGGATGTTTTCGGGAAGGTGGATGTGATTTTGCTGACTGGAGGCGGAGCCTACGGCCAGGATATCGTGGATGGAATCCGCGAGAGGGTCTGCTTTATAGCGCCGGTTGTGGTTTATCCAGGTGAGTTTGAACTTCAGAGTCTTGCAGAACATGGCTACGACATTCTCTCCGGTGCTGCGACTGTTCTTTCATATAATAAGGACGCGCCTGATCCGGATCCGTTTATGGATGTGTGAATTTGTCTATAAATGTGTAATTTTGAGTGTGATATCCAAAGAAAGAATTCTTGAAAGCCTCCAGAGCCTCCTCTTTGGCCTTGTTCATTCTTTTGGCTGTATCTTTGGGCGGAATTGTTCTTTCCCGGAAAAATGCCTGAATTTTGCCATGGCGTTTGATCTGTTGACAATAAGAAGTTGTTTTGATTTGTTTGAAATGTTCTTTGAGGTGAAAAATTCTTCATTTTCTTCCCGCTTCTTCAGTCAGATAGCACCGCTATCCTCCTTGGAAGAC
>DCCQ01000133.1 GCA_002314195.1 Bacteroidales bacterium UBA1077
ACTGTCATAAAGTAAACCAAACCGACATAGAACCCAACACCAGAAGAATGCGACTGACATCCCACTCGTGCCAGTTGCATTACATCTTTGTCAATACGCACTTCTTCGGATGCTTACTGACCACCGGTGGACATCACAACCAGTGCCACTGGCAAAAAGAAAAGGGGGTGACCGGTTGGTCATCCCCTTTTGAATATCAGAGTGTTCGGATTATTTGCCGAAGACAGCTTTGATTACATGTACACCATCTGTGTAGTTTGTGGTTCCATGTACAAAATTAGCGAAGTTGCCTGCGTCAATTGTGATCCCGTCAACGGTGCCGGATACTTTGATCGGGCTGGTTTCGCCAAGAGTGATGTTCTTTGACTTGCCGTTGAATTTACCGATCACAAGACCTCTTGTGGCCTCGGCTCCACCGGAAATCACGCAATCCACGACGCAACCGTTTCCTGTGTTGTGGGCAGCATTGCCGATGTTTCCGATAAGGCCTCCGATGCCATCGACGGCAGCCGTGGCGGTCACTTTTCCGAATGCCTTGCAGTTCTCGATGGTGTTGCCTTGTGAGTGGAAACCGCAGAGGCTGCCGATAACACTGGCCTTGTCGCCGGAGTCGAAACTAATCTCTCCTTCGTTTATACAGTTGTCCATGTTGCCGGTGCCTCCTTGAACACCACCTGCGCGCACCTTTACAGTTCCACTGATGGTAATGTCACCTTTGTTGACACAGTCTTTCGTGCATGTGCTTTGCTTAGCCTCTTTTCCAGGCCATCCTACGATTCCGCCTACCGCAGAGTTGGATTTCGATGCATCAGAGAACACGTTGATCGGACCTTCGTTGGTACATCCTGTAATATTTGACTTGATCTGTCCTGCGGCGTACCAATCACCTCCAGTGATACCTCCAGCCATGAGTACTGCCTCATAACCAGACATTGCTGAGCCACTGCTTGACGCGAGTTTGATGTAAACCTCACCATAGTTGGTACAGTTGGTAATGTCTCCATTTGATGCACCTACGATACCTCCGATGTCTTGTCTCTTTATGCTCTCGGAGATAGAATCAATAGAGGTGTTCACAAGAGATACCTTGCCTTTGTTCACGCAATTCGTCATCGCAAACTGTCCACTTTCGTCATTGCCGCCATAAGCGACGAGACCACCTACGGAAGGAGAGCAATTCTTCACATCGACAATGGTTGACGCACCATTGACAAACGAGCATGAGACACTTATCGTTCCTTCATTAGAGCAGTCTTTCATTGTCGCCTTGAGGTATCCGGCGACACCTGCGACGGCCGCACCCTTCATTGATGTCTGAGCTGTAACTGTGATGTTGCCGGTGTTGTGGCAATTGGTGATGTTGGCCAGACCTTCCGCGACAATGGCCCCACAGATGACAGCGTCGTCAAATGAGTCGGCATTCATTGTGATGTTCGCCTTGTTTGTAATGTTGGAGAGTTCGCCCTTGTTCCTTATGGCGATGATTCCGAATTCAGAGTCCGTCGGAGTGAATGAGCATGACGCGTCAATCACAAGATCCTTGACTGTTCCGACTTCTGTGAATAGAGGAGCGGTTCCTTTCCAGTTCTTGATGCTGTGGTTGTTACCGTTTAAGATTCCCGGGAATATGGCGCATGTCGGGATTGTTTTCCCTGCAAGGTCGATATCTGCGGTCAGGTTGACAACACTTGTGGCGTCTGCGGTGGTGAGTTCCTTTCCGTTGAAGAGTTTGACAAACTCATCGGCTGTCGCTATGTCCTTAGGGAACGCGGCCTTTTCAAGTGTGGTGATGTCAAGTGTCTCGGAGTATTCGGATTCCTTGCCGTCCTTATTGAGAGACTTGGCTCTAACATTATACGCTGTCTTGTCCGTAAGGTCGGAAATCTTCAGGGTGGTCTCCTCTGTCTCGATTGTCGTCCAGTCAGAAGCGGAAGCAAGTTTGTATTCAACGACATATTTGACGGCATTTACGCATGGATCCCATTTCAAGGTGATAGCATCCGCAAGCGGAGTCGCCGTAAGATTAGGAATGCCGACAAAATCAGGTTTTACGAAACCGTAGCCGAGCACAAGTTGAACAGGTTCGTTGTCTTGAGTGATATATACCCAGTCAGAGAATACGGATCTTGGATAGTTGGCTCTGACTCTGATATAGTACTGGCTGAATTTTTTCAGACCGGTGAAAGTCGTGGCGTTTTTGACTTTTACCTTTTCGTCGCTGTAGATGATTGTGTGAGAGACGCTGTTGTCGTAGTTGTCACCATTGTTGAGCTCTGTGGTGAGTTGGACTGTAGTGCTGGTCGCCCCAGCCTCAATCATGCTGGCGTCGTCCCAGTAGACGGAAATGGATGTTTCCGATGAATTTTCTTCATCATAAGTGAATTCCTTCGGCGCCGGTTTGGATGAGTCAATGCCAAAGTGCTCTTCTTCTTCACATCCTATAAAAAGAGAAGAAGCCAAGGCTACGGCCGCGAGGGCTTTAATGGATTTCATATTTTTCTTTAGTGATTGTTAGTTGAAAACTGTAAATACTAAAATATTAAGGCTATGCTTCTTAAGCACCCTTAACAACCATCGGATGATGTATGATGTCACTCGAAAGTGAACTTTATTTTCAGTTTGCCAAGACAAAAATATTCAAGTTAAATGAGAAATGCAAGGTTATTGCCGATTTTTTTGTACTTTTGCAAATGTTTTCAAACGTTTTTAGGCGTAAGCCTGAATTTCTCGGTCCAGGTTTACCTATATTATAAAAGGGTATATACGAGCTTGAATATTTGTGTCAAATTATGAGAAAAGAATTAAGGATTTTATTTGTTATTGTACTGTCCGTATGGACGATGGACTTGTACGCACAGACTCAGGCAGTGCAGTTTTTTGCCCATCGCGCAAGCCGTTTCGAGTATGACGAGAACACGCTCCCGGCATTCAAGGCTTGTTACGAACATGGTATAAGAGGCTTTGAGACCGACATCAGAATGAGCAAGGACGGACTGCTTGTTGTAAACCACGATGAGACGTTCGCCAGATTGACTCCATGCTCGGGTGCGGTGGAATCAATGACATCTGATGAAATCCGCAAGTTGACTACATTCCAAGGCAACAAGATTCTTTTCCTTGATGAGCTTGTGGGCTTCCTTTCAGATAAGGATGGCCTCTATGTTGAGTTTGAAATGAAGGTCAGCCCCGCGTCAAGTTATCCTGAGGATCGCCTTCGCGAGTATTGCGACAAACTCTACAAGGCGGTTATGGCCAAGAAGCCGGAGCATTCCACATATCTGTTCACATCCAGCAGCCGGGATGCTTTGAATATGATGAGGAAACTTCATCCGGACGCTGATATGCTAATGATTTTCAGCAAGCCTGTTTGTGATGAGACTATCCAGATGGCAGAGGCAATGGGAATCAAGCGGATCGGCTGCAACATGAACGGCACCACGCGTTCTATGGTGAAGAAAGCGAAAGAAGCTGGTTTGGCCGTTTCCCTTTGGCCTTCGAGGACTCCTGAGGACATCATGCTGGGTGTGTATCTAGGTGCGGAGTATCTCTGCTGCGACAGAGCCATAGAGGTAAAGAGATTTCTGGACGAAAAAGCCCCGTTTGTGAAATACAAATAGTTTTTGTTAAACGCGCCGTTTGACAAAATCATTGACAGTTACAGATTTAATTTAATAGTACAATAATATTCATCATTAATTTTAATCATTGATGCGAGGATAAAAGAACCACAATAACCTTGTAAACCATTGGAAATATTGCCGAAGATTTCAGTTTGCCACTGAATCATGAACCTTTTTCGGTTCTGGTAATTTTTATAGAAATTTTATGACGATTAAAATGAATCACATAATAACCAGTTCTTCTTCTGAAAAGGGGAAGTGCAGACAATTATTATTGCTTACGAACGGTTTGATGACGACCGTTATGGCGATTCTTTTGTTTCTGGTGCCATCTAACGTGTCCGCGCAGAAACTCACCGTATCTGGTTTTGTCAAAGAAGCCGCAACCAATGAGCCTGTCCCCGGGGCGGTCGTAATGGTCAAAGGCACATCTGTTGGTACATCGACTGATGCGAATGGTGCATACACCATCAAGGCTGACGCCAACGCCGTCCTTGTCTGCCAGCTTTTCGGTTATAAGACGGTGGAGGTTAATGTCAACAAAAGATCAAACTTGGATATCCTTCTTCAGGAAGACACCCAGATGCTTGACGCGACCGTTGTGGTCGGTTACGGTACTCTCAAGAAGACTCAGCTTGTAGGAGCCGTCGAGAACTTGTCCGGAGAGGAACTTGAAGGCCGAACCAATTCCAACGTGACGAGGTCTCTTCAGGGACAGATCCCTGGATTGAACATCGTTCAGGCCGATGGTAAGCCTACCCATCAAGGGTCTATTACCATCCGTGGAAACGGAACTTCATACCAGTCAAGGCAAAAGGTTGGTGGCAACGCTAAGGGTGCGAAGCACTCGATCGGTCAGGGCAGCAGTGCCCTTGTCCTCATTGATGGAGTTGAGGGAGACCTTACTACCGTGAATCCTGAGGACATCGAGACCGTCGCTGTACTTAAGGATGCGGCTTCCGCAGCTGTTTACGGTGCCAGAGGTGCTTTCGGTGTTATTCTTGTGACGACCAAAACTCCGAAAACCGACAAGATTTCCGTGAACTACAACGGTTCTGTATCGTTGAACAGAAGAAACATCATGTGGGAGGACGAGCTTGTCACGGACGGCCTTCAGTGGCTCGACACTTTTGTTGAGTTCTTCCGGAACGACAAACGCACGCCAACTTCCGCCGGTTCTTTGCCTGGAAACGTCAATAATAGATCCAATACCTATTCCGAGGCTTATCATGAGGAGTTCCGTCGACGTAAGACTGATCCTACCTATGAGAATTACGGTAAGATCTATGGTGACGGTAAGGATGTCGGTTTCGGCAGCAACTATGCTTACTATGGGAGCACCAACTGGCTTGACATGTTCTACAAGGACATGAACATGACACAGAACCATAACCTCAGCATCAATGGCGCGTCAGAGAAGGTAAGTTATGCCATCAGCGGACGCTACTATGGACAGGATGGTATCTACAAGCTTGGCAATGAGGATTTCAACCAGTTCAACCTTCGCGCCAAGGGTTCCATAAAGATTACCGATTGGCTGAAGCTGACCAATAACACATCTGTGTTCAAACGTAAGTATCATCAGCCGATGGTGTCCGGAGGCTCGCAGCCTCTCCTCCGCCAGTTCGAGCATAGGGGACAACCTATCTATCCGGCTTTCAATGAGGATGGCACGCTTACATTCTACGGCGCTTCTTGTATGTACGGCGCGTTCGAGGACGGAAACACGTATCAGGAGAATAATAAACTTGATGTGATCACATCTACGACTCTTGATTTCGAACCGATCAAGAACATCTTGAAATTCACAGGCGACTTCACCTACAAAGCCATCCGTTCAACTCAGGCGAGAGTCTCTTGCATTCAGAGCGGTTACAGCGCTCCAGGCGCTTTGGAGAGTTACAATAGCTCATCTTACAAGTCAGACTGGCGTTATAACACTGATTACATCTCCTCTAATATCGTCGGAACATACACTCCGAAACTTGGAGACAACCATGATTTGAATATCGTGGCCGGATGGAATCTTGAGAAGACGAATTATCGTCGTCTTTACCTTACCAGAAAAGATCTTTTGTATCCTTCCATCCCTTCATTTGAACTTATGGCGTCTGATGAGTATGGTGTGGAAGACCGTGGCCATGACAAGAGCATGGTCGGCTTCTTCGGACGTGTGAACTACACTCTTCTCAACAGGTACATTGTCGAGGTTGCCGCGCGTTATGATGGCTCTTCATTGTTCCCTTCATATTCACAGTGGGGTTTCTTCCCATCCGCATCAGTCGGTTGGAGATTGTCGGAGGAGCCTTGGATGGAATGGTCCAAGTCGTGGATGAATAATTTCAAACTTCGCGCGAATGTCGGCTCACTTGGTAACGCCACCATCGACCCTTACTCTTTTCTGGAGCTTATGGGTGTGTCAAAATCCTCAAAACTAATCAATGGGGAGAAAGTGCCTTATACAACAGCCGCTTCAATCATTCCGGATAATCTTACATGGGAGACCGTCACGACTTACGACGCGGGACTTGACGCTGATTTCTTGAAGAGCCGTCTCTCGATTTCTGCTGACTACTATGTCCGCGATGTCAATGACATGTTCATTCAGGGTCCGGATCTTCCTGAGGTGCTTGGTGATTCCACACCTAAAGGTAACTACGGCGCTATCCAGACAAAGGGTTGGGAAGCCACGATCGGCTGGAGAGACTCGTTCAAGCTCGCTGGAAAGGACTTCAACTATAACATAAAGGCCAGCGTCTGGGATTCACGCACTTGGGTGAAGAAGTACTACAACATTAATGGTGACATCCTCAACTACTATGAGGGCAAGGAACTTGGCGAGATCTGGGGCTTCAGGACAGACGGGTACTTCCTCAGCAATGAGGAGGCCAACAACTGGGCGACCGATAAATTCCACAAGAACGGATCCAACTTCAGGGCGTATGCCGGAGACCTTAAATTCATCGACATCAACGGTGACGGAAAGATTGACTACGGCAAAGGTACTCTTGACGATCACGGCGATCTAGAGCGCATCGGCAACCAGAGCCCACGTTACTATTTCGGTATCAATCTTGGCGCTAACTGGAACGGGATCGGCATCAGCGTATTCCTGCAGGGTGTAGGCAAGCGTGACTGGTATCCAAGCTGTGAGTCCGGCTTCTTCTGGGGAATGTACAACCGCCCTTATGGGTATCTTCCTAAGATCCATACCGAAGATGTTGTGCAGGTTGATTACTCTACATCCAATTGGGTTGTCACCAATGCCGCAAGCAAGCCTTACTTCACTCGTCAGGTGGCATATGCCGCGAACAGAAATGACGGTCCTCTTACATTCGAGAATGACTACTATATGCAGAATGCCGCTTATGTAAGACTTAAGAACCTCACTGTTGACTACACTTTCCCTAGCAAATTGACAAGGAAGTTCAATGTGGAGAAGCTAAAGATCTACTTCTCCGGCGAGAACCTGCTGACATTCTCTCCGATTTACAAGCACACAAAGATGTTTGACCCGGAGACTCTTGGCTTCGGAGATTCTGACTTTGGTGACAATGTTGGAGGTCTTAGCGGTGTTGGACAGGGATATACCTATCCGATGCTCAAGACATACACCTTCGGTCTGAACATTACTTTCTAATTTGAAGGAATATAAACTCTAATGAAATTTAATATGAAATCAAGTATAGCAGTTAAATTACTTTTGGGAGCCGCATCTGTTCTTGCGTTGTCTTCATGCAAGGATTTTCTCACGGCAGATCCGGTAAATAAAATCTCAGCCGAGAATTTCTTCAGGACTGAAAGTGATTTGAAGATATATTCCAATGGAATGATTGAGGCATATCGCCCAAGCGGAGAGACTATCGGCAAAGGCGATAATTATACGGATCTCATCTGCACTCAGACATCTACGGATTTTTATCGTCCTGGAATATGGAACTCTGTCAAGCAGAGTGGCTGGGCTGTCAGTGACTGGAAAGGCATCCGCAGGGCCAACAAGATGATAGAGGGCATCGAAAAGAACAGGAATCTCTTCAATGATGAGGTCGCCAATCATTATCTTGGTGTCGCCCGCTTCTGGAGAGCCTACTTCTACTTCTCTAAAGTGAAGACTTTCAGTGATGTCCCGTGGATTGACCATGTTGTCAGCGTTGACGATCCTATCCTTACCGCCGGCAGGGATGACCGTGAACTTGTGATGCACAATGTTCTTGAGGATTTGAAGTTCGCAAGCGAGAACATGTCCGCCGATTTGAAGACTTATAGTGGCGTGATCAACAAATATGTCGCATTGGCGTTTATGTCAAGAGTTTGCTTGTATGAGGGGTCTTTCCGTAAGTACCATAAGGTAAACCCGGCGACAAACAACGCATGGTCAGGACAGTATGAGTCCTCTGAGGATTTCTTCAACGCCGCTGCCACTGCAGCCAAGTCGGTGATTGACTCCAAAGAGTTCTCTCTTGTAACCGGATCTCCTGTTTCGGTTGCCGATGGCAAGGAGGTGACTTCTTTGTATGACAACATTTGGAGGAGCACGGATTTCGGCAAATCCAGCGAGTCCATATGGACCGTGGAATATGAAGGTGGCGACCTAAATGTCTATAACGAGCTTACTTGGGTTGTGAACTCAAGTACATACGACCAGAAGGCCGCCCCGACAAAGAACCTTGTGCGTATGTTCCTGAATCTTGACGGAACGCCGGCAAAGCCAGATGTGTCTGTGACGAAGGAGTTCGACAATAAGGATTGGCGTCTTTTCAACACTGTTCACGGTCCTGGACACCTGTACACGACCTTGGCGGGAGAATCAGTGCTTAAGAAACTGAACTTTACCTATACATTCAGCGGTTATCAGTTCAGGAAATGGAGCCAGGAGAAAGAGGAAAATTACTCTAAGGGTAAGAACGACAATGATGTTCCTATTCTGCGGTATGCCGAAGTGCTTTTGAACTACGCCGAGGCCAAGGCTGAGCTCGGTCAGATTGATGAGACCATCTGGAATGAGACTGTAGGTGAGCTCCGCAGGCGCGCAGGTGTCAAGAATGTTTATCCTGCTTCCGCCGGTTATGTCGAGGATGCTTGGCTGAAATCATACTACGGTGACCCTACTCTCTCAAACACCATGCTTGAGATCAGAAGAGAAAGAGTCACAGAGTTGATCTGTGAGAATCTCCGCTCTTCGGATCTCAGCCGTTGGGCTTGTCAGGATCTGATAGTGGACAGGGGTACAAACAACAGTGGTTGGATGGGTATCTATGTGACTGCCGATGAGTATAAAAACGGTATCCAGTTCAATGGTGAAACTTATACGTTCAACGCATCTAAAGTTTCTCAATTTGCTTATAAAACCGGAACGTCAACCGCAGACCAGAACTTGACTCTTTCTGAGGGTGACCATGGATATCTTATTTACAATTATAAGCTTGAGTGGAATGACAGGGATTATGTCCGTCCTATTCCATCGACAGCCTTGACAAAGAATCCAAATCTCGGCC
Source organism: Bacteroidales bacterium UBA1077 (assembly GCA_002314195.1). Taxonomy (GTDB): domain Bacteria; phylum Bacteroidota; class Bacteroidia; order Bacteroidales; family UBA932; genus Cryptobacteroides. The sequence continues at coordinate 9,116 of DCCQ01000133.1, forward strand.
AGAATTACGGTTGGGAAGATTAAAATCTTAAACTATTATACATGAATAAATTACGGATTAAAAAGTGTTTATTCGGTCTAATGTCTGCAACAACCCTCATGCTGGGGGTTGTTGCTTGCGGTAAAAACGGGGCCGATGATCCAACGCCTGACAAACCGGATCCGAAACCGACACCAGGAACGGAAACGGTGATCAATGGCACTTCGATTGAGTCCACAAACACCCTTGTCGGACTGATAACGGATTCCAAGACTGGAAAAGGCATCGCTGGCGTGCCGGTCTCTGATGGGTATTCTTTCACAGAGACAGACGCCAATGGCGTTTACCAGTTCAAGGCGAACAGGTACTGCCGCAATGTGTACTATACGTTGCCGTCAGAATACAAAGTCGCGTTGGACAAAGAGACGAAACTTCCTTTGTTCTATTCCACATCGACAATTTCCTACAACAGCCAGAACAGGAACGACTTTGTTTTGGAACCGCTTGATTCTCCTGAGAAGAATTTCACTTACCTTGCCGTAGGAGACCCACAGTGCAAAACTGATTCCGACAGAGAGAGATTCCGTACTGAGACATTGCCGGACATGAGGAATTTCATTTCGACCTCGCAGGCGAATGGAAAGTATAAGAATGTGTACATCATGTCAATGGGTGACATCACATTTGACAACACCGTTCAGTGGAAGCCGATGCGTAATGTCATGTCGAAGTTTTCGGCCAACGGATCTGATTACATTCCATTTTATAATATGGTTGGTAATCATGACCATGACGCCTCTACAAACACACAGTATGAATCGACTCAGAACTATGTCGATCTTTTCGGCCCCGTGGATTACTCTTTCAATAGAGGTGATGTTCATATCGTGGTGATGGACAATGTGCTTACCACAACCACCAATGGCAAGACCTGGGATTATGACGCCGGCATCACGAGTTCTCAATTGAAATGGTTGAAGGCGGATCTTGATCTGGTGAAGGACAAGCAGAACAAGATGATTCTGTTCTGTGCCCATATTCCTTTCAGGGGAGGAGCCAACAGCGGCGGAGCCTCTGTGAACAAGGATAAGAATTATGCCGAAGTCCTTAAACTTCTTACGGAATTCCACGAGGCGCATATCATGGTCGGGCATACCCATTATCCTCAAAATTGGATTCACTCTTCTTATATAACCAAGGGAGGCACACCAATTTACGAACACGTTCATGGCGCGGCATGCGGAGCATGGTGGTCTTGCAATATGAATGTGAACGGTGCGCCTAACTGCTACAGTCTTTACGAGATTGAAGGGAACAGCATTAAGAATTGGGTTACTAAAGGCACGAAGAACGATGTTGACTATCAGATGCGTGTTTATAACGGCAGCCAGATTTATGGAGGTTCCGATGGTGTTCCGCCAGGAAAGTATCAGTACACGTGGTACAATGGCGGTAAAGGAGGAACCGCCAATATCACCGCCAAGGGTAATTCAAGTCTGAAAGGATCTTTTGTCGCAGCGATATGGAATGACGATGACAAGAACTGGAAGGTTGAGTTTTTCCATAATGGCCAAAAGGTCGGTGACATGAAGAGAGTGCCGTCGAAAGTCCCTGATATATGTGTCGTCTCATATTATTTCAACAATTTGGGCAAGAACACGACGACATGGACGACCACAACCGCTCAGCATTATTGGTACATTGAAGCACCGGGCGGTGATCCGGCCAAAGTGCAGAATTGGGAAGTCCGCGCGACTCAGACAATCCCGAGCAGCGGAGAGGTCAATGTCTATTCCTGCACGGATCTGCAGACAGATTATAGCGGATTCTAGAATCCATTCATAAGTATTAGGGAACGGGGATATTTCCCCGTTCTTTTTTGACTGCTGTTTGCTTAAAAAATAATTAATGATGCATATAAAAAGAACTATCATATTTTTGATTGTGGCGATGTCGCTCATGTCTACGTGTGCGGCCAATGCTATGAAACTGAACGGAACCCGCATCAGCAAGAACAATAATCTTTATGGTCTTGTCAAGGATTCCCGTACCGGGAAGGGGATCGCCGGCGTGCCGGTCACGGACGGCTACACTTTCACGGTGACGGACAAGAACGGGGTTTACCAGTTCACGGCCGATGAGAAGTGCCGGAATGTGTACTACACGCTTCCTGCTGAATACAAAGCGGCTCTCAACCCACAATCAAAACTGCCGCTGTTCTATTCCACTACTCCGATTGATCTGAACAAGCAGAACAGGAATGACTTCGTGCTGGATCCGCTTGACGCGCCCGAGAAGGATTTCACACTGGTGATGATTGGTGACCCGCAGTGCAAGACAGACTCTGACGTTCAGAGGTTCGAGACAGAGACTCTTCCGGACCTCAGAAGGTTCATGTCCGAGTCGCAGGCCAAAGGAAAGTACCTGAATGCCTATGCTGTCACCCTCGGCGACCTGACATTTGACAACACAGTGCAGTGGGGACCTATGCATAAGGCTCTCTCTGGATTCTCTTTGGATTCAGGGGATTATCTTCCGATTTACAACTGCATCGGCAATCACGATCATGACGCTTCCTGCAAGGATGACTACACCGCCACTCAGAAATATGTCGATCTTTTCGGACCGACGGACTATTCGTTCAACAGGGGTGACGTTCACATCATCGTGATGGACGACGTGATCTGCACAACCTCTGACGGCAAGCATTGGAAATATGATGACGGCATCACGGACAAGCAGCTGGAGTGGCTCAAGTCGGATCTTGAACTGGTTCAGGACAAGGCCGGCAAGATGGTTGTCCTCTGTACTCACATCCAGTTCCGTCACAGCGTGGACAAGAATGGCACAAAGCAAATCAAGAATATGATTGAGGCCATCTCATGTCTGACGGAGTTCCACGAGGCGCATCTCATGATCGGACACACCCACTATGCGCAGAATTATATTCATCATGACTATGTGACAAAGGGAGGAACTCCTGTGTACGAGCATATTCATGGAGCGGCGTGCGGCGCTTGGTGGACCTGCAACATGAATCTGGCCGGTGAACCGAACGGATACAGCGTCTATGAAGTCTCAGGGAACACGATGAAGAACTGGCTGGCGAAAGGCACCAACGAGTCGCCGGATCTCCAGATGCGCGTCTATGACGGCAATCAGATCTATGGCGGGGCGGATGGCCGGCCGACCGGCAAGTATGAATATTCATGGACATCCGGCGGTGTCGGCCCTAAGGAAATCAAGGCAGAAGGCTTTCAAGGGCTAAAAGGTTGTTTTGTCGCAAGTGTCTGGAACAGCGATGAAGACAACTGGAAGGTCGAACTCTTTCAGGACGGAAAGAAGATCGGCGATCTGAAACGTGTCCCTTCCAAGATCAACGACATCTGTGTTGTCTCATTCTTCTATAATGAACTGGGGCGGTCTACTGCCACTTGGGCCAGAAATACCCCTCAGTACTATTGGTACATCGAGGCCCCGGGCGGAGACCCTACGCGGGTTCAGAACTGGGAGATCCGCGCCACCCAGACCATTCCGGGGAGCGGAGAGGTCAATGAATATAAATGCTCCACGCTTCAGACAGATTACTCTGGATTCCGAAACGTGGAGTAATATTAAGTGATTTCTCTCTTAGAAGTCTATGGCGTCACGCATTTGAGGGATGGTCTCGGAAAGGGCCATCCCTTTTCTGTAGATGCCGGCGGTTCCGCCTACGAATATGTCGGCTCCCATTCCGGCCATGAGATTGGCTCTTTCCTTGCTGACGCTTCCGTCTACGCTGATGAGGATGTCTTCGCGCTCATTGGAATCAAGAAACTTGCGCATCTCGGCGACCTTGTCCACGATGCCGTCCACCATCTTCGCTCCCGCGGCTCCAGGGTGTACCAGCATGAGTGTGACAGTGTCAAGCACATCCAGGTACTCTTTGATGGCTTCCACATCGGTCTCCGGGTTCACCGCAAGGCCGAAGAACCCTCCGTCCGCATGAACCTTGCCCGCCAGCGCGCGGTAATCCTTCTTGACCTCGATGTGTGGTGAGACGATGTCTCCTTTCCTGACCGTGAACTTGTTCATGATGAGTTCAGGATCCTCCACCATAAGGTGCACGTCAACCGGCATCGTGGTTACGGCCTGCATCGCTTTGATGAAATCCGGGCCGAAAGTGAGGTTCGGGACGAAATGAGCGTCCATCACGTCTATATGGAGCATGTCTGCCCCGTTATCTTCCAAGGCCTTGATGTCCTGCCCCAGATTCATCAGGTTGGAGCACATGACAGAGACGGAAATATATCTTTTGCGTTTCATCTTGTTTTGTTGTTATTCGTTTTTTCATCAGAATTGGATTCTTCAGGTTATACTGCTGAAGAATCCAATCTGCGATATTCATTGCTGAGGTTATTGGATGGTCCACTCTGCTCCGTCCTTCGTGTCTTTGACGGTTATTCCAAGGACTTTGAGATGGTCTCTGATGGCGTCGCTGGCCGCCCAGTCCTTCGCTGCTTTGGCCTTGGCGCGCTCTTCCAGCACCATGTCCATCAAACCGGACACGATTTCCTGTCCCTTGCCAGATTCCGCCGCGGCCTCGTCCTTGAGACCGAGAACCCCGAACACGATGTCATCAAAAAGCTGTGTCAAAGTCTCCAGATCATCCTTGCTGAGCTTCTGTTCTCCGGCCTTGGCCGAGTTGATCAGCCGCACCGCATCGAAGATGTGTGACAGCGCTATAGGAGTGTTGAGGTCATCGCAAAGCGCATCATAGACAGCATTGAATATTCCTTTGACCTCCTCGGAAGAGGCAGGGCAGGTGTCAGGAGCCGTTGCGGTGATGAACTCTCCGTATTGCATCGCGTCAACTGGATCTCCTTCAGAACCTTTCTCGGTGTCGGTGATTCCGGCTGCCGAAGCCAACGCGCGCAGATCCTTCGCGGCCTGCATCACCCTCTTCAATCCTTTCTCGGCCGCCTGCAGAGCCTCGTTGCTGAAATCCAGCGTGCTGCGGTAGTGCGCCTGAAGGATGAAGAATCTAACCGTCATCGGGGAATATGCCTGAGCGAGCTTCTCGTGCTGTCCGCTGAAGAGTTGAGGCAGGGTGATGAAGTTGCCCAGGGACTTGCCCATCTTCTGGCCGTTGATCGTGATCATGTTGTTGTGCACCCAGTAGTGAACGCCTTGGGTGTGGCGGCTGGCCACATTCTGAGCGATCTCGCACTCGTGGTGAGGGAACATCAGATCCATTCCGCCGCCGTGGATGTCGAACTCGTTGCCGAGGTATTTCTCGCCCATCACGGAGCACTCCAGATGCCATCCAGGGAATCCCTCGCTCCATGGGCTCGGCCAGTGCATGATGTGCTCAGGCTCAGCCTTTTTCCAGAGCGCGAAGTCGTACGGAGCCTTCTTGTCGCTCTGTCCGTCCAGTTCTCTGGTGCCCTCGCGTGTGTCGTCAAGGGTGCGTCCTGAGAGGACACCATAGTGGTAGTCCTTGTTGTATTTCTCGACATCGAAATAGACTGATCCGTTGGAAACATAGGCATAGCCCGCGTCAAGGATCTTCTTGATGGTCTCGATCTGCTCGATGATGTGTCCCGACGCCCTCGGCTCGATCGAAGGAGGCGCCACGTTCAGCTGACGCATCGCCTCGTGGTAACGGAACGTGTAGGTCTGCACAACCTCCATCGGCTCAAGCTGCTCCAGCCTGGCCTTCTTGGAGATCTTGTCCTCACCTTCGTCAGCGTCGTGCTCAAGGTGTCCCACATCGGTGATGTTGCGCACGTAGCGCACCTTGTAGCCCAGATGCCTGAGCAGTTTGAAAAGCACATCATAAGTCACTCCCGGACGCGCGTGTCCAAGGTGAGCCTCCCCGTAGACAGTCGGTCCGCAGACGTACATTCCCACGTGTCCAGGTTGGATCGGCTTGAAAAGCTCTTTATTGCGTGTAAGAGTATTTGTCAGAAATAAAGGTCTCATATTCAATGAATGTTATGTCGTTCTACAGCTCTTGTGTATGATTCATATGCCGAAAACAAGTTCCGACAGAATTCCAAATGTACTAAATTTCAGGATATTTCCGAAACCTTAAGAGGTATTTTTGCTGGAGTGTTCAGTCAACCTTTTTGCCGGTCAGCCTCTCGAACACGGTCTTGTAGGCGTCGCCGACGTGGCCGTAGTCCTTGCGGAAGCGATCCTTGTCGAGGCGGGTGCCGGTGTCGATGTCCCAGAAGCGGGCGCTGTCCGGGGTGATGTCATCGCTCATCACGAGCCGTCCGTCCGACAGATGTCCGAACTCGATCTTGAAATCAACGAGCGTGATGCCAATCTCTTTGAACACCGGAGACAAGATGCCGTTGACCCGCTTTGTCAATGAATATATCCGCTCAAGTTCTTCCTTGCTCACGAGGCCGAGTGCCACGGCGTGGTAGTCGTTGATGATCGGGTCGCAGAGGATGTCTGATTTGTAGCAGAGGTCGTAGACAGGTTCCTTCGGCACGATCCCTTCCTCCAGTCCCAGCCTTTGGGCCATCGACCCCGCGATCACATTCCGCACGATAACCTCCATCGGGATCACCTTCGATTTCCAGCAAAGCTGTTCAGTGTCAGAGATCTGCTCGATGAAATGCGTCGGCACTCCGCCTTTCTGCAACAGTCTGGAGATCTCGCACGAAATCCCGTTGCAGTACAGCCCCTTGTCCTTGATCACCGCCTTCTTGATCTTGTTGAAAGCCGTGATGTCATCAGTGAAGTGAATGATCACCTTCTCCGGGTCATCCGTCTCGAAGATCTTGATGGACACCCCATCGTGTATTATATTCCTCTTTTCCATTGTTCTTATACTGTTCGTTTATCGTTTTGGCCGCTATTGCTGAATATGACTTTGGCGACCTACGCTTCGCGCCCTGTCCGGGTAAAGGGTCGCCAAAGTCATATTCAGCAATAGCTTTTCGCACACTTATTGTAACTTCGATAGGCTCAGTGACCGGTTGCTGTCCCTGCCTTGGCGGTAAAGCACCTCCGCTGCGACCATTTACCCGGACAGGGCGCGAAGCGTAGGGAGCGGTGGAGGTGCTTGACCGCCAAGGCCTAAACGATACTATTCAACAATAGTCACTTCGACAAGCTCAGTGACCGAATTATCCAATAAAATACCTGACAGCATTCTCGAACAGCGGCTGCTCAAGGTCGGCCTCGATGTTCTTCAACAGATTCCTCTCGTACCTCTCGCTGTGACCCATCTTCCCAAGGATCTGGCCGTTGCGGCTGATGATGCCCTCGATGGCGTAGTAAGACCCGTTAGGATTGTAAGGCGACTCCATCGTAGGCTCATCCGTCAGCGGATCAACGTACTGGAACGCCACCTGACCGTTGGCGAACAACTCACGCGCCAACTCCTCGCTCACCACAAACTTGCCCTCACCATGGCTCACCGGGATCGCATATTCATCTCCGATAGTCATTCCCTTGAGCCAAGGAGAGTTGGTCGTCGCGACGCGGGTCGTCACCATCTGCGAGATGTGCCTGTTGATGTCGTTGCGGAACAGGGTAGGAGAGTCCTTTGTCACTTTGCCGAGCTCCCCGTAAGGCAGCAGACCGGATTTCACAAGCGCCTGGAAGCCATTGCATATTCCCAGAATCAAGCCGCCACGTGAAAGCAGCCCCTCGATTGCCGCCGCGATGTCCTTGTTGTTCAGCACGTTCGCGATGAACTTGCCGCTTCCGTCCGGCTCGTCACCGGCCGAGAAACCACCGCTCAGCATCAGAATCTGGCAGTTGTCGATGTTCTCCTTCATCTCCGCGATCGACTCGAACACATCCTTGTCTGAAAGGTTGCGGAAGACTGATGTGCGGATTTCCGCCCCGGCCTTGCGGAATGCCTTCGCCGAATCGTAGTCGCAGTTCGTGCCAGGGAAGACCGGAAGGTAAGCGACCACCTTGTCAACCTTAGGCCCTTTATATTCAAGATCCACCTTCTTGGCCTTGAAAGGCTTCACACCCTCCATTCCCTTAGGAATCAGTTTCTTGAAGTCAGGCTTGCTGACAGCAGGGTAAACTTTCTCGAAGAGCGACGCGTTGAAATCCATCAACTCGAAGATGGACAGTTTCGTTCCGTTGACGCGGACATTGCCGTCCTCTCCGGAGGTGACGGAGCCAATCTCGATGGCGTTCTCAAAATCAAGCGCGCTGCCATCGGTCTCAACCACGATGGAACCGTAGTTCAGATTGAACAGGTCGTCCTCCGAAAGGTTCACGTCGAAGCCGAAAGCGTTACCGAAACTCATCTTGCAGAGCGCCTCCGCGACCCCACCGAATCCCACGGCCCAACCGGCCACGATCGTTCCGTCCTCTATCTTTTCCTGAATATGATTCCAGTTCCTCTTGAGCTGCTCTGTGTCAGGCATTCTGTTCGCGAGCGGCGTGTGCTTCACAAGGTAGAGGCGGTCTCCCTCCCATTTGAGTTCCGGAGAGATCACGTTGTCGGCCTTTACAGGAGTGATACCGAACGCGATAAGGGTCGGTGGAACGTGGATTGTGCCGTTCTCGGTCTCGAATGATCCGCTCATGGAATCCTTTCCGCCGATGGATGCGAGTCCGAGTTCCTTCTGCATCTTCAGCGCACCGAGCAGAGCCGCGGTCGGCTTGCCCCATACCTTAGGATCAGCGGTCATCCTCTCGAAATATTCCTGACAGGAGAATCTCATTGTCTCCCAATGCCCTCCGGCAGCCACTACCTTGCTGCAAGCCTCGATGAATGAATATGCCGCACCGTGGTAAGGACTCCATTCGCAAAGGTCCGGATTGAATCCGAACGCCATCATGCTCGCGGTGTCGGTGTACCCGTCCACCGGAAGTTTCTGGACAGAGACCTGAGTCTCAGTTGTCTGGAGCTCGCCTCCGAACGGCATCAGCACGGTCGAGCGTCCGATGGTGGAGTCGAACATCTCTATAAGGCCTTTCTGGCAGGTTACATTCGGGTCTTGCAGGTTGGCGAACATTCTCTCTTTCAGATCCTTGCCCGGCACGTCGCGGAAGAACGGATCTCTGTCATCGACCGCTCCGATCGTGGCCTTGGAATAATGCTTCGCTCCGGCGCTGTCGATGAACGCCCTGCTGAGATCCACGACCACCTTGTCACCGTAGAACATCCTCATCCTGGCTGTGTCGGTGACCTCGGCGACGTGTGTCACCTCGATGTTCTCGCTGTGACAGAGTTTCTTGAACTCTTCCTCGTCCTTTGCCTCAACTACGACGGCCATGCGCTCCTGTGACTCGCTGATGGCCAGCTCCGTGGAGTTCATTCCGCTGTATTTGACCGGAACACGGTCGAGGTAGATGTCCAGCCCGTCGGCAAGTTCTCCGATGGCGACACTCACTCCGCCGGCTCCGAAGTCGTTCGATTTCTTTATAAGTTTGGTGACCTCCGGCCTTCTGAAAAGCCTCTCCAACTTTCTCTCTTCCGGAGCGTTACCTTTCTGCACCTCGCTTCCGCAAGTCTCAAGGGATTCCTCCGTGTGTTCTTTGGACGAGCCGGTGGCTCCTCCGATTCCGTCACGTCCGGTACGACCACCGATCATCAGCACGACATCCCCGGCCTTAGGGCTTTCCCTTCTCACATCCTCGGCCTTCACTGCTCCCACCACGGCTCCGACCTCCATTCTCTTGGCGGTGTAGCCCTCGTGGTAGATCTCACGGACGTGGGTTGTGGCAAGGCCGATCTGGTTGCCGTAGGATGAATATCCATGCGCTGCTTTCTTGGTGATGACCTTCTGCGGAAGCTTGCCCGGAAGTGTCTCGCTTACAGGCTTGTAGATGTCTCCTGCTCCTGTGACGCGCATCGCCTGATAGACGTAGGAACGGCCGGAAAGCGGATCCCTGATGGCTCCTCCGAGGCAGGTGGCCGCTCCTCCGAACGGCTCGATCTCCGTAGGGTGGTTGTGGGTCTCGTTCTTGAACATCAGCAGCCATCTCTCGGTCTGCCCGTCCACATCGACATCGATGAAAACGCTGCATGCGTTGTTCTCCTCGCTGACCTCCATGTCATCCAGCAGGCCGTGCTTCCTGAGATATTTCGCACCAATCGTGGCCATGTCCATCAGGTTCAGTCCCTTCTTCTCACGGCCGGTCTCCGCGCGCATCTTCATGTACAGGCTCATCGTGCCGTCAATATCCTCCTTGATGAAGGAGTCTTCCACATCAATGCTTTCCAGTTCGGTTGTGAAGGTGGTGTGGCGGCAATGGTCGCTCCAATAGGTGTCCAGAATCCTCAGTTCAGTCTCGTTCGGATCCCTGCCTTCCTCGGAGAAGTACCTGACAACCTCAGCGAGATCGTCAGCGTTCATCGCAAGCCCCATCTTCTTGCAATATGCCTTCAGGTCGTCCCCGCTCATATTCCTGAATCCTTCCAGCACGGGAACTGGTTTGACCGCCGCATGCTCTGTGTCAGCGAGTTTGCTGAGGTCTTTCGTGCGGGACTCCACAGGATTTATGTAGTAGTGGCGGATCTTCTCAAGTGTCTCTTCGGAAGCGTCGGCATCGACAATCAGCAGTTTTGAGCTCTTGATGCTGATCTGTGCGGATGGCTCGATCAGGTGCACGCAGTCCACAGCCGAGGCCGCTCTCTGGTCGAACTGGCCGGGCAGGTACTCCACGGCGATGTATTTCGCTCCGTCCAGATCTATCGAATCTGTGACTGAGTCGGTCACAATCTCTCCGAAGACACTGTAGCGGCTCTTTTCCAGAAGCTCCGACGTGAATCCGAAAAGGTCATAAACATTAAGCAGCCGAAGCGTTTTCAGCTCCAGCTGCAAGTTCTCGTTGAGTTCCCCAAGAAGACTCTTTGCCTCCACCTGGAACTCCGGGTGTTTCTCCACGAAAATGCGGTAATTGGACATCTTTGAAGTTCTGTTTTTAAGACTAACGCAAAGTTAGTTCTTTCGGCCCACATTTACAAAATCATTTCTTGGTCATAACCAAGAAAAATCATTGGAGATCAGAAGTTCATCTTTTTTGATAAGATGAGTGGTTTGCATAGGAATTGATTGATATGAAAGAAAGTGTTTATGCGCCAAATTCTTAACATCTTCAACGCAGTCATACGTCATTAGGTAGTTCCCTTTGAACTCAGAGACAAGGTCAAACAGGCCTTCGTGATCAATCTCAAAATGAGTATAAAGTCGATGACCCGCGACAGTGTACGGTGGGTCAATGAAAAATGCTGCCTTGGGATCATGAATATGTTGCCGTATTATTGAAAAAGCATCAGCCTGATGGAATTCTATTTTTGTTGACATCTCATGAATTGCCTTTATTCTTCTGGCGAGTGTCTCTGGATACCATCTAGAAAATATTCCTTTTCTGTTTTCTCCGTTCTTCATCATTCCGGAACCTTTAGCAAGGATTCCTCCATGGCAGGTCCTGTTTCTAAGCAGAGTCGAGAAAGCTAATTCTCTATCGTTCTTGCCCTCTTTTGAAAGGATGTTATGAAGCTCTTCATATTGAGGTTTGAATGTCAATATTTGGGCAATAAGCCAATCGCAATCGTTGCTTAGCATAGTTTTCCAAACAGCCGCGACATCTTCATCAATTTCGGAGAATATGACTTTCTTGAAATATCCTTCGAATAGTGCGGTAAGTCCTGTGATTCCACCTCCACAGAAAGGTTCTATCAACGTGTCACAGCCAGAACAATGGCTGAACCATTTCCTTGATGTAGGCACAAGCCATGTTTTCCCACCCGGATACCTGAATGGACTTCGTTGAGGAACTGATGAGACATTCACCACTTTCCCCTTTTCTATAACAATATTCCCGAACAAATCGTAATTGACAATAGTTTGCATAATCATTCGTTAGCTTCTCCGTTGGACGTGTCGAGAATTGTACGCGGATTCTCAGGTGATATCTGTGATTGATTCTTTGATTCAAGCTTCTTTTGTAGAGTTCTCACAAATACGTTGATGCTTCCTGGCCTTGGCGCAATCACCATGTTCAATGCAGAATGATATTCCGTGTACACGACCCTAGATAAAGCAATATGGTAAGAGTCAGTGTGTGGATCATGTTCTAAGCGGTAAAGAAACCAAGCAATATCTGCATTATCTTCATTTACTGCAGGAAGTTCAGGCAATGTTGAGAAGAACTCCTCCTGAATGACTATGCATTGTTTCTTTCCCCATGACTTGAAGATGCCTCCTTTAGAAAGCATCTGCGGAATAAGCCTTTTCCTTGAGGATGAAAGGTAGTCTGGGTGCGGATAATTCTCACCATCCCATCTGAAATCAGGTGCTGGATTTTCGATGTACTTATTGAATGCGTTTCTTAGATTTCCGGAGATATACACACCTTGCACTTCCACAGAGGCGAAATCGAGGATGCCCCCGTTATCATCCAACCACACTATAACGTAGTCGATGTTCCCAGCGGATTTGCCATCAATGTCATTCAGCTTGACTTCAGAAAGAGATGTCCATTTGGATCCGGTTGGAAACGCGAATTTTGCGGCATTTTCAATGATCGTCCAATCTTCACGAAATCGTACAGGGCAGGTAATGACACATTCCCCGTTATGAAAGATACTACACACTCCTAATGGATCTTGTGCTTTGTCCTTTGTGCAGTTTGGAACAATATTGCAGTATGGACAAAGTTTGTTTGCTCTGAAGTTATCTGCTTTTTTGCTTTTGTTGGATATTGGAAATCCAAATACCTCAGCAAGAGGGTTACTATTCATAAACGACTATGTTTTAGTCCAAAGTTAGTTCTTTCGATTCACATTTGCAAAGATAACGCAGTTCACGATGGTGTGCGCTTAGTCAACCCAATGGCTGAAGAAACGCCAGATTTCGGAGCAGGTGTCCATGTCCTTGTCGGACCAGGAATGGTCTCCGCCTTCGACTTTGTAGAGCCAGACTTCGGTTGGTCTGCCGCCTTTCACCGCTGGTTTGCCGGCCTTGAACTGATAGAGAGTGACTTGGTTGCGGCCATCCCGACGAGGAAGCTCGGTGACATATTCCTCGGTGCAACCGTTGACGGCGATGATTCTGCTGACCGCGGCAGGGACGGGGATATACGCTCCCCAACCTCCTTTGTTTTCCGGGTCACCGAGCCACTCGGACGTGCGGTCCTGCGTGCCGTGTACTTCCATGAAAGGAAGCGGGTGCTTGTAGGAATATTCAGTTTCCATCCAGTTGAACTGAAGTCCGGCTATCGAGGCCATTGCCTTGAAGGCTCTGGGAGCCCGCATAGCGATCAGGTAGATGATGTCACCTCCGTTGGACATTCCGGTGAGAAAGGTGTTCTTCGGACTGAGGTCGAATTTTTTCTGGAGTTCTTTGGAAAGGGCGATGAGGAACTTCACGTCATCTGTCTTCATGCCTTCTTGGGACGGGTAGCGGACATTCCAACCCGGTTTGCCTTTCGGGTCCTTGATCCCTTGAGGGTAACAGACCGCGAAGCCGTTTTTGTCGGCGACATCCATCATGGCCTTCTTTCCCTTGAGAGCCGATCCGCCGTAGCCGTGCAGGACTATAACGAGCGGAGCTCCCGCCTTCAATCCTTTCGGACGGTAGAGGTAATATTCCCGCTGAAGCCCCTGATTCTTCATCGTGAACCGTTCGCACCGCTCCCTTACTCCATGCTCTTCGGCAGGACTTTCACTGAGTGTGGATGCTTCGACAGGCTCGGCATCCGGTTGATTCGCAACGTAGAATATGTTTTGTCTGCTGCTTGTACGGTCGCTGAGCCTGTCGAAGCGACAGTCCATGACGTTCTCCGGGCCATTGCTTCCCATAACACTGGCCAGGGTTAAAAACACAGAAATAATCGTGTTGGATAACATATTGATCGATGGGCTTTTAATGAATATCCTCCCGTCGGACAAGGCGAGAGGATGTTGTTTACTAATTTGATTTACAAAGTGTTAGTTTCCACGCACACTATTTGTTCTCGGCAGCCTCGACGGCCTTGAAGTAGCGGTAGGAGTTGACCTTGAGCTCACCGGCGGCCGGCTCGTCAAGCACAACGACACCATTCTCGTGCAGCTGAAGGGCGGAGAGGGTGACATAGTGGCTCACAGGACCTTCGATGGCATCCTTGACAGCCTTGGCCTTCTTGCCGCCGAAAGCGAGAACGAGGACCTCTTTGGCTCCGCACACTGTGGCGACACCGACTGACATGGCCTGCTTCGGAACCTTGTTGACATCGTTGTCGAAGAAGCGGGAGTTGACCTCAAGGGTGTCCTGAGTCAGGGTCATGACTCTTGTCCTTGAGTTGAGGGAAGAGAACGGCTCATTGAACGCAAGATGGCCGTCCTCGCCGACTCCGCCGAGGAACAGGTCGATCCCTCCGGCCTCGACGATGGCCTTCTCGTAGTCCTCACACTCTTTGGCAAGGTCAGGAGCGTTGCCGTTGAGGATGTGGATGTTCTCCGCAGGGACGTCAACCTTGTCGAACAGGTTCTTGTGCATGAAACTGTGGTAGCTCTCAGGATGGCTCTCAGGAAGTCCGACATATTCATCCATGTTGAATGTGATGACATTCTTGAATGAGATCTCTCCAGCCTCGTACATTCTGACGAGTTCGGCATATACATCCAGCGGAGTGGAACCGGTAGGGAGGCCAAGCACGAATGGCTTGTCTGTCTTCTCAGCCTTTGCCTTGATTGCGGCGGCGATGTGGTGGGCGGCCCAGATTGAGCCTTCCTTCTTTGTGTCTCTGATGATTACTTTCATGATGATATTCTTTTAATATGTTATTTCAATTTTGGAAAAACCTTGTTATTTCAATCTCAGGAAAACCTCTATGGCTTGATATTCAGCCATTCCGAGTTCGTCGTAAAGCCTGGCTGTGTTCTGTGTGCGCTCCTCGGCCCTCTGCCAGAACTCTCTCGGGTCGTCGCCCGGGAACGGAACGATGTCTTTCTGGGAAAGGTGGCGGAAGATGGCGTGGCGCTTCTCTATAAGCTCGTCCGGGCTGAGCGGAACGGCCATGTCTACCCTCCAGAGTTCCCACTCCATCCATGCGCCTCTGTAGAGCCAGATCGTGGTGTCGTTAAGCCAGTCGTTGCCTTCCTCCTTGAGCTGTTCGATGGCTTCCAGCGCGGCTTCGGTGCAGACCCTGTGGGTTCCGTGTGGATCGGCAAGGTCTCCGGCCATGTAGATCTGGTCAGGATGGATCTTCGCGATCAGGGCCTTGATGATGTCAAGGTCTTTCTGTGTGCGGGGAAGTTTGGTGACTCCTCCGGACTCGTAGAACGGCAGGTTGAGAAAGTGCACGTTGGTGTTGTCGTTGAGGCCGAAGCTTCTGTCGGCCCCGCGGGCCTCGCTGCGACGGATGGCCGCCTTTATGGCGAGAAGCTCTTTAGGTTCAGGCTCTCCCGGCTTCTTGGAGTCGATGATCTTCTTCACTTCATCGAACTTGTCGGCGAATCCGAGCTGGTAGGCCGCGTCCATGTGCTGGAGCACGACATCATCATGCACGGCAAGGTCTCCTGAGGTCTCGTAGGCGACGTGCACGTCATGTCCTTGATGCACAAGGCGGATGAACGTGCCGCCCATGGAGATCACATCATCGTCCGGGTGAGGGGAGAAGATGAGAACTTTCTTAGGGAACGGGTTGGATTTGACAGGCCTTGTGGAGTCGTCCGCGTTCGGCTTTCCTCCAGGCCAGCCTGATATGGTGTGCTGGAAATCGTTGAACACGTCGATGTTGATCTTGTCGAACGGTCCGTGTAGTTCTATGAGTTCCCCGAGGAAGTTCTCAAGATAGTCCTGCTGGGTGAGCTTGAGGATCGGCTTGTGGACCCGTTGACAAAGCCACACGACGGCCTTCCGGATCAATTTGGGAGTCCATTCGCAAGGACCTACCATCCAAGGGGCCACCGATCTGGTAAGAAGCGACGCGGCCATCTCGTCTGTGTAGAAGGAGATGTTGTCGTGGCTCTGGAGCCATGACGCCGGGCATGAGGAGTCGATGTCTCCTTCGACAATTCTTTTGACTATCCCGGCCTTGTCTTCTCCCCAGGCCATCAGGATGATTCTGCGCGCGCTCATCATGGTGCCGATGCCCATGGTTATCGCGGCCTTAGGGGTGACGGCGATGTCTCCGTTGAAATTGTGAGCCTGTCTCTTTCTGGACTGGTAGGAGAGAGGGACGGTGCGTGTCTGGCTCTTCTCGGCAGATCCGGCCTCGTTGAAACCGACCTGTCCTCCTTCGCCGACACCGATCACAAGCAGGTCAATTCCTCTGGCAATCTTCTCGAATTCGGCGCAATAGTCTGAAACCTGATCCTTCGGGACAGAACCGTCAGGAATATGTATGTTTTCCTTTTTGACGTCAACCTGGTCCAGAAACTCGGCGTGCAGCCTGTGGTTGCGGCTCTGTTTGGAGTCTCTGTCGCAAGGGTAATATTCGTCGATTGAGAACACCTCGACATTCGCGAAGGAGACTTTGCCTTCCTTGAACTGCCTTGTGAGGTTGTTGTAGAGGGACACCGGAGTCTTACCGGTTGTAAGACCGAGTCTGAATGTACGTGGGAGCGCCGCTCTCTCGTGGTCTTTGATTGCTTTGACAATAAGCTCGGCCACTCTGTCGCTGCCGATCGCCGCATCGTCAAAAATCTCGGTGGTGATTTTCTCGTAGGAGTGGAGAATGCTCTTGGGCAGGTTCCCCTCAATCAGTCCACCATCCTTTGGTAAAGAAAAGTGTTTCATTTCTTTGAGCTTAAAATTTCGTTTAATGTGATATGTTTCGCCAGCCCGTTTCCGGACCAAAGCTCTATGTCGTTTCCGCGTTCCGGACGGTCGCGGTTCCCGTACCTAAAGTCACGACAATACGTGACTGCCGGTTTAAACCATACAAATATAATCAGTTTTCCCATAAAGCGGATTTATTTTTTTTCGCATAAGCTTTTTTGTGGAATGTTTTGGAATATCGGAGGAAAATCAATAACTTTGTAATCCTTTGGGAAGCGGAAGCGCAGAAGTTCCCGAGGAAAAAGTCTACATGAATATGCCCGAATGGCGGAATTGGTAGACGCGTTGGACTCAAAATCCAATGTCCTTTAAAGACGTGCCGGTTCGAGCCCGGCTTTGGGCACGAAAAAGGGCTGACTAAAATATTAGTCAAGCCCTTTTTCTTTGGTTCGCTCGGCATGAACATATTGCCGCCATTTTGCAAAATGGCATCTTATCGTCCTTTGCCGCATCTATAAACCCATCTGACTGATGGCATAAATAATTACTTTTGGATATTCCCCATTCAAGTTATAAATGGAGCCCTTGAAAACGTCTCTGATTTTGGAAGAAAGAGCAGCTGTCTATTAGAGTTGATGTCTGCTTTTTCCTTTTTTTTGTATATTTGTCAAGGAGATGGCTTCGGGAGGCGGGAATGCCGGGAAGAAGCGGTCTTGTTTAACCAAATTAGAATCTGGAACACACTATGTACAAGAGAGTTTTGCTTAAATTGAGCGGAGAGAGCCTGGGCGGTGCTGTCGGAAAGGGACTTGACCCGGATAGCTTGCGGAAATATTCAAAGGAAATCGCGCAGGCGGCAAAGGCCGGGTTGCAGATCGCCATCGTCAACGGCGGAGGCAACATATTCAGAGGCCTTCAGGGGCTTGACAAAGGATTCGACCGCGTCGAAGGTGACAGGATGGGCATGCTCGCAACTGTGATAAATTCGTTGGCTCTCAGTCAGTTCATTAAGGATGAAGGGGTGAAGGCTGAGGTCTTTTCCGCCACTCCGATGGAACCGCTTGTACGCTACTATAACCGTGACAACGCCGTCAAGGTGCTGGAGGAAGGGGGAGTGGCGCTCATCGCCGGAGGAACCGGCAGCCCGTTCTTCACGACTGATTCCGGAGCGGCGCTCAGAGCCCTTGAGATCAAGGCCGACGTCGTGCTGAAAGGAACCCGTGTCGATGGAGTCTACACTGCTGACCCTGAGAAGGATCCGACTGCCGTCAAGTACGATGAACTGACGTTCGACGAGGCGATGGCAAAGCATCTCAAGGTTCTCGACCAGACCGCTTATGCCCTTTGCAACGACGGGAACATGCCGATCATCGTCTTCGATGTGAACGGCGAGGGCAACCTGCTGAAGCTTGTCAACGGTGAGAAAGTCGGGACGCTTGTCCACAAATAACAGCCTGCCCAGGAAAAACAGCAATCTATGTACAGGCCGGCTGCAATTTTCTGGAGTGGCGACTTTTTGGTAAAAAACAGATTTTTTAAGATAACAATTAACACAATACACTATGCTTACAGACAAAGCTAAAGAAATCATCAGCGGAGTGAAGACCAAAATGGAGGACTCTGTGCTGTTCCTTGAGGAAGACCTCAAGACCTACCGTGTCGGAAAGGCCAATCCGTCGATCCTCAACAATGTGACCGTGGATTATTACGGAACTCCGACCCCCGTCCCTCAGGTGGCTTCGGTCACGGTTCCTGACGCAAGGACCATCGCCATCCAGCCTTGGGAGAAGAGCATGATTCCTGTGATCGAGAAGGCGATCATCAACGCCAACCTCGGTTTCACCCCTTCGAACAACGGCGAGGTTATCCGCTGCCCTGTTCCGCCTCTCACTGAGGAAAGGCGCAAGGAACTCATCAAGAAGGCGAAGGCCACAGGCGAGAACATCAAGGTCGCCGTGCGCAACGCCCGCCGCGACGGAGTGGATGCCCTGAAGAAGGCTGAAAAGGCCGGTGAGTTCTCCGAGGACGTGCGTAAGGAGGGCGAGGACGAGATCCAGAAGATCACCGACGCCAAAGTGAAGGCCATCGACGAACTCGTCTCAGCGAAGGAGAAGGAGATATTGACCGTCTAATGAATGCCTTGGAACGCGGTGGGTGAATCTCACCCGTCGTTCAGGCATATTCATTAAATTTTTAGGAACATTTTCTCCTGAATTTACTATCTTTGCATAGTTATGATGATGAGCACACGATTTTATTCATTCGGTTTTTATTTCTTTTACCGCGGCAGGTAGAGGACCGGACGAGCGTGTGCAGGAATATTCAGAAAAAAGATAGATGAATATACGGCTGTCCGGTGCTTTTCCGGGCAGCTTTTTTTATTGGGCTGATTTCTTCGCCGCTGCGGTGAAAGCAAGCCCCCTCCCAAGAGGGGAGGAAGATGAAATGATGACGAACATGACAAAAGTCGCTATACAAGGTTACCGTGGATGCTTCCACGAGCAGGCTGCAAGGGCGTTCTATTCCGCCCGTGGGGAGGAAATCTCCATTGTGGAATGTCCGACCTTCGATGGTTTGTTCAAGGCTATGGCTTCCGGTGAGGCCCAGGCCGCGGCGATGGCCATCGAGAACACGATCTCGGGAGGCCTTATCCCCAATTTTGAGTTGCTGAGATCGAATCCCTACAAGATCAAAGGTGAGGTGTATATCCCCATACATCAGAACCTTATGGCGTTGCCTGGGCAGGACATCCACGACATAAGGGAGGTGCGGACGCACTATATGGCAATCAACCAGACCCGTCAGTTTTTTGAGCGCAACTGTCCGTGGATCACGATGGTGGAGTCCGAGGACACGGCCAAAAGCGCCATCGACATCGCGGCCGGAGGATTGAAGGGGGTAGGGGCGGTTGCTTCTGAGTTGGCGGCAGAGCAGAATGGACTTGAGATTCTTGCCCGGAGCATTGAGACCTACAAGCAGAATTTCACCCGCTTCCTTATTCTGGATGATGCCGTCACTGTCCCTCGTCGGGATATTAACAAGGCAAGCCTCTGCTTCACCTTGCCACACAAGCCGGGCTCTCTGGCTCAGGTGCTTACGATTCTCTCGTTCTACGACATGAACCTCACGAGAATCCAATCCCTGCCGATCCCCGGGCAGGAATGGCAGTACTTTTTCTATGCGGACATCAAGTTCGCGACATACTGTCGCTACCGTCAGGCCTTGAAGGCGGTCCGGCCTTTGATGGAAGGACTTGACATTTTGGGCGAATATAAATCTTCGATGTAATCATGATCATTGAACCAGCAAAAAGAACATCATCTGTTCAGGAATATTACTTCTCACGCAAGCAGAAGGAACTTGACGCTCTGAACGCCGAACGCGTCTCCCGTGGAGAGGACAAGATAATCAATTTAGGAATAGGCGCTCCGGACGGGATGCCTCCACAGGCGGCGATTGACGCTCTGGTTGAGGCCGCCCGCAAGCCCGGGAATCATGCCTATCAGAACTACAAAGGTCTTCCTGAACTCAGACAGGCCTTCGCTGATTGGTATTCACGCTACTACGGAGTGACCCTCAATCCAAACGGCGGCATCCAGCCATTGGTCGGGTCCAAGGAAGGCATTCTGCTGATTTCGATGGCGTTTGTCAATCCCGGCGACAAGGTGCTTGTCCCGGATCCGGGTTACCCGACCTACACCTCGGCCTCAAAACTGGTCGGAGCCGAGATAGCCACATACGATTTGAAAGAGGAAAACCGTTGGTGGCCGGATTTCGACGCATTGGAAAGGATGGATCTGGAAGGAGTGAAGATAATGTGGACCAATTATCCGAATATGCCGACCGGCGCGAAGGCCACTCCCGAACTTTATCAACGGCTGGTGGATTTCGGTCTGAAGCACAAGGTCTTGATAGTGAATGATAATCCATATTCATTTATCCTGTGTGGGAAACCGCTTTCCATACTGGCCGCCAAAGGGGCGGAGGATTGCTGTCTGGAACTGAACTCACTGAGCAAGGCTCACAACATGAGCGGATGGCGAATCGGAATGGTAGGCGGAGCTCCTGAACTGATCGCGGAGGTGCTGAAAGTCAAGAGCCAGATGGATTCCGGGATGTTCAAGCCACTCCAGCTGGCGGCCATCGAGGCGCTGAGGCAGAGCCCGGAATGGTTTGAAGAACTTAATTCTGAATATGTCCGCAGACGTGTTGCGGCAGGAAGGATATTTGATACACTCGGCGCGGTCTATGACCACGACACGGGGGGGCTGTTCCTTTGGGGGCGTGTGCCGTCCAAGTATGCTGAGAACGGGATGACAGCCGGTGAGGTGATCTCGGAACGCATTCTGCATCAGGCCGGTGTGTTCATCACTCCGGGCTTCATATTCGGAAAGAACGGTGACAATTACATCCGTATTTCTCTCTGCGCGAAGCCGGAGGTCCTTGATCGCGCGAATAAAAAAATAGAAAAAGTTATAAAAAATATTTTATGATTGTAGGAATCATTGGTCTGGGCCTGATCGGAGGATCGATGGCCATCGACCTGAAACGCAGAGGCTTTGCCAAGACGGTTCTCGGAGTCGAGGCCGATCCTGTGAACGCCGCCGCCGCTGAAAAGATGGAACTCGTGGACGAGGTTGTTCCGTTTGAGGAGTGTGTACGCAGGAGCGACATCACGGTGATAGCGATCCCGGTCGGAGCGGCCGTGAAGATGCTCCCACAGGTGCTTGACATATTCAAAGAAGAAGGTAATGGAAAGAAGATCGTGATCGACACCTGCTCCACGAAGAGCAACATTGTCCGTGCGGCGCATTACCATCCTATGCGGGGCCGTTTCGTGGCGACACACCCGATGGCCGGCACTGAATATTCAGGACCTTGGGCCGCCATGCCGAACCTATTCGATGGTCGCGCATGCATATTCGCGAACACAGAGGATTCTGATCCGCAGGCGGTTAAAGTCATTGAGGAACTGTATGACGCGTTGAATATGCGCCCGCTTTTCATGAACGCCGACAGCCACGATGTGCACACCGCCTATGTCTCGCACATCTCGCACGTCACTTCCTTCGCGCTGGCACTCACGGTTCTTGAGAAGGAAAAGGACGAAAAGCACATCTTCGACCTGGCTTCGGGTGGATTCTCCTCGACCGTCCGGTTGGCGAAGAGTTCCGCCGAGATGTGGACCCCGATTCTGAACCAGAACAGGGACAATGTGCTGCACGTCATCGACACATACCTTGAGAAAATGAGACTATTCCGGGACGCGATCGCGGACTATGACAACGACCGTATCACCGGACTTATTCATGAAGCTAACAGGATTAAAAAGATTTTGAGATAGTTATGGAACGTACACTTGACATCATCCCCGTCTCAGAGTGGGGATTTTTCGATGAGAGCATTCCCCCTCTTGTCATCGCCGGCCCTTGCAGCGCCGAGTCTGAACTGCAGGTGATGATGACCGCCAAAGGTCTTCACGAATTCGGCATCCACGTTTTCCGTGCGGGAATATGGAAACCCCGCACCCATCCCGGGTCCTTCGAGGGGGTCGGCACCCCCGGTCTGAAATGGCTCCAGAAGGTGAAGAATGAATATGGCATGAAGGTCTGTACGGAGGTGGCCAACGAGAAGCATGTCTATGAGTGTCTGAAATATGGCATTGACATGGTCTGGATTGGAGCCCGCACGACAGCCAATCCCTTCCTTGTGCAGGAGATCGCCGATGCCTTGAGGGACACTGACATTCCGGTTCTGGTCAAGAACCCGGTCAATCCGGATCTGGATCTTTGGGTCGGTGCCCTTGAGAGGCTTAATCAGGCCGGGATCAAGAAATTGGGCGTGATTCATCGTGGTTTTTCAACATCGCAGAAGATTCCGTACAGAAATCTTCCGGGCTGGCAGATGGCTGTTGAGCTGCGCACCCGTTATCCCAAACTTCCGTTCTTCGCGGATCCAAGCCACATGGGCGGTTCCAGACAGTATCTCAAGGAATTGTCGCAGAGGGCGATGGACTTGGGGCTTGACGGACTGATGATCGAGTCACACTGCGATCCTTCGTGCGCTCTGAGCGACGCCAGGCAGCAGTTGGTGCCGTCCGATCTGAAGGATCTCCTTGAGAGCCTGACCGTCCGTCAGAAGGTCACCAACGACAAGGAATATAACGAAGGCATAGAGCAGTTGCGCTCCCAGATTGATGTGATTGATGAGAACCTGCTGATGGCTCTCGGTTCCCGAATGGAGATCTCCCGTAAGATTGGCGAGTTCAAGAAAGAACATAACATAGCCATCGTACAGGCCACCCGTTGGGACAGCATCCTCTCCTCGATGATCGAGAAAGGCAAAGACTACGGCCTCCCGGAGGAGTTCACCACCGCTTTCTTCACCGCCATCCACGAAGCTTCCGTCGCTGAGCAGAACAAGATTCTGGAACGGTCATAAGGCCGGTGGTCACTGAGCCTGTAGAAGCGACTTTGCACTTCGTAACTCTTATCGGACGACTTTCCAGCCGTCGATGCGGCGGTTTGCGGTCGAGAAGTTGACGCCTATTTTGAATATCTTCCTGTGGTCGTCGGCGAACGGGCGGGCGTA
>DCCQ01000089.1 GCA_002314195.1 Bacteroidales bacterium UBA1077
AAAATTTGATGCGGTTGCCCTGTACAAACACATAACTGAAGAGGATGACTTCAAAAAGTCTCTAGGACTTTTGAAGTCATCCTCCATATTCATGAATTCTAATTAGAATTTATTTGTTAGGAACGAAATATTCCTTTTGATATCCTGCGCTTCCCACTGACACATAGTATTGGCAAAAGATGGTGCATTTGTAGTCTTCGTACAAGCGACTCTCGTAACCGCCGTCTGTCACCCATGAGTCATCACCTTGCCAGTATCCGATATCCCTGATGCTGATCGCACCATGCTTGCTGTGTGTGAGCCCCGTGCTCTGAGCTTTGATACGGACAAATTGATATTTGCCCTGTTCATCTGTGGCTGTTTTGTCAATCGTGAAGAAATTGAGATGCTGCCCCTGGCCAAATAGATTCTTCAAACGGTACTGGGTTTTGTCAGCATCCTGCTGCTGAAGTACCACATCTCCCTTTGTGGCGCCCACAAGTCCTTTCGAGAAAGAATTGACAAATGTATAAGTACCGGTGCAGATAGTGTTCCATTTCAAGCCAGTGAAAGGAACCGAGGAAATGGCTTTTCCTCCTTTGCCGACTGCCACTGCGGTGATGATATTCTCATAGTACAGGTTCTTGATGACCGCGTCGGCCACGTATGATCCATCAAATGGGTTCTTCTCGACAGTCAGTTTTGTACCGTTGGAAACAACATAGTCAGCATACGCCTCATCGGAAAGATTCCGCTCTTCCTTCTGGGACTTCAGCTCAGCCAGATAATAGACCTCCGTTGTAGCATTGTTCGCCGCGAAACGAACCAGCGCATCACAGTCTGGATCATTAGGCAGTTCGGCTTCGAATGCCTTAAGAACGACATTCGGGGCTGAATCATTTCCTGCGTCTGAGCCATACTTGTCTTTCTCGCATGACGCCAGAGTGGCAACGAGAGCAAGACCAGCTAATACATATAAATATCTTTTCATTGTAAT
Organism: Bacteroidales bacterium UBA1077; assembly: GCA_002314195.1. Taxonomy (GTDB): domain Bacteria; phylum Bacteroidota; class Bacteroidia; order Bacteroidales; family UBA932; genus Cryptobacteroides. The sequence goes on from DCCQ01000089.1 coordinate 977, forward strand.
TCAATATTTTAATTTACCAAACAAACTCTTTGGAGTCTTCTGTAGGCTTGATAGGGGTTGGATTCTGAACAAGATCCATGTTATAGTTGGATTCTGTGCCGACGAAGCAAAGGGTCATCCATTGAGGATTTTTTGTTTCATTCCAACGATATCCTTCAGGGTGGTTTGTGCCGGCGTAGCTGCGGATGATACCAGCGTTGTAACGCTTGATGTCAAATGTCGCAAGACCTTCACCCCAGAACTCCACACGGCGCTGCCACCAGCATTCCTGCTGGAAAGTGTTGGCTCTTGTGGCATAGTAAGAGTCATGGTGGGTGCCATACTCAAAGTTCGAGTCACGTTTCTTGGCGAACTCAGTGAGAAGAGTCTTGCCTCGTCCTTCGTCCTGCATTCCGACGGCCTCGATCTCAATAAGTTTCATCTCCTCGACTCTCATGATTGGCACCGCGACTGTAAACGCCGCATATTGGTCCTTGTGTTCTCCATTCTTAGGACGGAACTTGACTGGGATCCCACCTACGGATTCTCTTGCCGAAACATTGTAGCCTGTGTTGTAAAGGCCGTCAGGTGAGTCCGAATATGCTGCGAGAGCCTCGATTTTCTCCTCCTTTGAGCCAAGGGCGTCTATAGCGGGATCCACCCAGCACATTCTGCGGAAATCGGTGGCCGGGATAGTGGAGAACAGATGAGAGTCGATTCGTTTAGGACCGACATAGTTTGCGGAGTATCCGCAACCTGATTCTGATACCTCTATAATCATCTGTGAGCCCCATGATGAGTCTCCGTCGTTGAGGGTGATGTTCTTGTCATCCGATTTGTAAGTCATGCCAAAGATCCATGAGTCGTTAGGGGTATTGAAGCCTGTCTGCTGGTTGGTGTACTCGTCGGCTGTCATCTCGGTGTAACCTTCCTGTGCGAGCTTGGCATATTTCTCGGCGTTAGGCCAATCCTCCATAGTAAGATATGCACGCGCCTTGAGTCCATAGACCACTGACTGGTCTGGGACGAACTTGTCATTGCGAGTGTAGCCCGCAAGGTATTCCTCAGCGAGGTTCAGGTCATCAATTATGTGACCGAAAATCACCTCATTGGTGGCGCGAGGATTGTGGATGCAATCCTCGACAAGGGTCTCTTCCGTGATGAACGGAACGGTTATGGCTGACTTATCTTCAGCATAAGTCTTTTCTGAATACATCCGGGCGATGTCCATGAAGAACATAGCGCGCATGGCCAGCGCGATGCCAGCTCCGACCTTTTTGGATTCGTCTGGACTGGCCTTGTACATGGACAGAACCGTGTTGCAGTTCTTTATCCACTTGTAGTAATACGTCCATGGAAGCTGGCATACCGCATATCCCGGCCCCAGACCAGTGCCGCAACCGTACCATGTGGAGTACCACTCGCTGCCTGAATCCTCGCATACGATGTCATTTCCCATGACGTCTCTCTGCAGAAAGAATGAAGGATAACCAAAATCCCAAACGTATTTATTGCTGTTGCCGCCGTAAGTGAATGCGCCGCAAAGGGAACTGGTGATGGCGTCGACAAAGTTATTGTAGGATCCGGGAGCGGCGGCTGCCTGCTCCAAAGTTACACTGCTGCTCTGAGGCTCGATTTCCTGGATGCACCCGGAAGTCAAAGGAACGATGCAGGCTGCTGATATAAAAACTTTGATGATATTTTTCATGTTCAATTCCTCCAAAAATTAGAATGTCAACTGAATACCTGCAGAAACAGTGCGGACTGGTGAATAGACAGCGACTGTGGTATTCTCTGAGTAAGAATAACGTGGGTCAAGTCCTTTCCGCGCTGACCAGAACCAAAGGTTCTCGCCCGCCGCATAGATTCTTGCCTTGGAGATGCCTTTGACAAGATTCTTAGGAAGAGAGTAACCAACCGTGAATGACTGGAAGTTAAGGTAGCTGGAGCTAGTGAGCCACCTGTCCGAGTCTCCGGTTGAATATTGGTCGCCATAGTACCATCTAGGAATGGAACTGGAAGTGTTGTTCACTGACCATGCTTTTTTCCAATCCTTATGGAAGGTGGATCCTGCGGAGCCGGCGTCAGCCCATGGGCTCATGAAACCAGCGTAGCGAGTATCATATATCTTGCCGCCCAGCTGATAATCGAATGTGGCTGAGAAATCGAAATTTCCTACTCTGAGGTCGGTGCTGAAACCACCGAACAGCTTAGGTAGCATTGAGCCGAGCTCGTAGAATGATGCCTCGTTCGGATTTGTGGTGACTTCGTCGGTAAGGGTACCAGGTCTGTCTGTCTTTCCATCAAGGGAACTGTCAACGTAGTAGAGGGCCTCTCCGTTCTCGTTCACTCCGGCATATTTGTGACGGAATGCATTGTAAAGAGGACCGCCGACCTTGTACCAGCGACTGTTCTCGGTGAATCCTTCGTACCCGTTATCCGGATCAAGCATTTTCGTCTCCGGGAGACTGAGGATCTTGGTTGAGTTGTGGGAAGCGTTTATGGACACGTTCCAATCAACGGCTTTTGTTCTGACGATGGCCGCATTGAGAACGATCTCGAAACCAAGGTTCTGGATGTCACCCATGTTTCCATAATAACCACGCGAGCCGGAATGCTCAGGGACTGAGAGCCAGAACAACTGATCCTGGGCGATCTTGTCATAAACATCGAGGGA
>DCCQ01000018.1 GCA_002314195.1 Bacteroidales bacterium UBA1077
GGCATATCAGACATCTCCATCACCGACATGATGTTGTCCTCGACCGACATCTTGCGGAACACGGAAGCCTCCTGCGGCAGGTAGCCGATCCCCTTCTGGGCCCTTTTGTACATAGGAAGTTCGGTGATGTCCTCGTCATCGAGGAAGACACGCCCTCCGTTCGGGACAATCTGCCCGGTGATCATGTAGAAACTGGTGGTCTTTCCGGCGCCGTTCGGGCCGAGGAAGCCTACGATCTCTCCCTGATTGATTTCCATAGAAACGCCTTTCACGACGGTTCTGATGCCATATTTCTTGACGAGGTTCTCGCAATGAAGTTTCATCTTGTCTCTAATCTAATTGTCAATCACTATCTTGTCTCAAGGCCGAAATCCTTGACCAGATTCTGCACCTCTCCGTTCTGGCCCATCAGGACGGTGGCCTTTTCCTGATCGGTGTAAGGCTGCACACCTTTATCCTTAACCGGCATCACATCCACTTCAAGACGGATTCTTGAAGAGCCTACCTTCTTCCGCAAATTCCCTTCCAAATCCATGAGACGATTCTCACGGATCCATTTCTCCTGAGCGGCGTTGCTAACCTTGAACGTCAGCATTTTGTAGCCGTCCTTCGTCTCTATGCCGACCTCGGCGTTCTGAAGAGTGTTGGCGAGCCGTGGACTTGAGGCGTTCTCGGCCGGGATTGCCTTCCAGGCCGCAAGCAAGGCGTCGTCATCGGGAGTCACATCAGCAATCGGCGTCGCCTCCTTGACATCTTTCTTATTCTCTTCCTCCTCGATTATCGAATTGAGCGACAGAGACGCTCCTGTCTTGGCCGGTTTTCTTCTCGCCCTCGGAGCGGGACTCTCCTCCCCAACGGCTGACGAGCCAACATTCTCCGCAGACGAGCTACCGCTACTTGTCGTTTCGGTCACTGAGCCTGTCGAAGTGACCGAAGCCATCGGTACAGATGTCTTGTCTAAAGTCACTTCGACAGGCTCAGTGACCGTTGCGGCATGCTCATTGACCGATCCTATAGTTTCCGTTTTCCGCAAGGCATCCACAGAGACCTTCGCAGCCTCAACCACCGGCCGTGAAGCATCCGGAGCCTTCATCAGGAAGCTGAGCTTCATCAAGGCAAACTCAATGTGAAGCCTTGGATTCACAGCCTGCTTATAACCTGCCTCGCAAGCCGTGGTGATGGACAATGCGTCATAGAGAAACTTCAGCGAGCAACGTGAAGCCTGTTCCATGTACCTGGTCTTCAATGAGTCAGGGAGTTCAAGCAAAGCGTCAAGACCGCCGTTCTTCGTCACCATCAAATCCCTGAAATGCGAACTCAGCGCGGCGCAGAAGTGAAGCGCGTTGAACCCTTTGGAAAGAATCTCGTCAAACTTCAGCAAGGCCAAACCATAGTCCCCGGCCAGAAAAGCGTCCACAAGATTGAAACTATAGTCATAATCAAGCACATTGAGATTCTTCAAAACCTCCTCGTACTTCACATCAGTCCCGCAGAACGCCACCGTCTGGTCAAAGATCGTAAGCGCGTCACGCATCGCCCCGTCAGCCTTCTGCGCTATCACGTGCAAGGATTCATCGTCAATATTCACACCCTCCTTCCCCGCTATCATCCTGAGGTTGCTGACGATGTCCGGAACCGAAATCCTGTTGAAGTCGTAAGTCTGGCAACGCGAAAGGATGGTCGGCAGAATCTTATGCTTCTCGGTTGTGGCAAGAATGAATATGGCATGTGCAGGCGGCTCCTCAAGCGTCTTGAGGAAGGCATTGAACGCAGCCGTGGACAGCATATGCACCTCGTCGATGATGTACACGCTGTACTTCCCCACCTGCGGCGGAATCTGAACCTGATCCATCAGGTTCTTTATGTCATCCACTCCGTTGTTGGACGCGGCGTCCAATTCATGAATACAATAGGACCGACCCTCCTGAAAAGACCGGCACGACTCGCACTCGCCGCAAGGCTCCATGTCCGGAGAAGGATTGGAACAGTTGATGGCCTTCGCGAATATCCTGGCCGTGGTGGTCTTCCCCACTCCACGCGGCCCGCAGAACAGGTAGGCATGCGCCAGTTTGCCCCTGATGATCGAGTTCTTCAAGGTCTGGGCGATGTTGTCCTGGCCGATAAGGGACTCGAACGAGTCAGGACGATATTTTCTTGCCGACACTATGTATTCAGACATAACAACGTTCAAATCTTAGGGAGTGGTTGTCCGCACCAAGTTTTGTAAGGCAAATTTACGCAATATTTTGTACATTTGTGTCGAGCGGCACGAAGTATGGAGTTTTTTGTCGGCGGCGACGGCGGCAAACGCCCTCGCTTCCGATGCAATATTGAACAAACAAACTGAAAAACAAACAATTGCAAGACATGAGACGATTATTTCAAATACTGGCATGGACGCTAGCCGGCCTGCTGTTGACCACGGACCTTTTCGGTCAGGCACAAATCACAACCAGAAGAGAGAAGTTGAAGGATTTCACATCAAAGACAACCAAAGTGGTCTTGACAGGCGATGAGTTTCTGGACGAGGCTCTGAAGGAAAGCGTGGCCGCGACGTGGACGGTCTCTCCCTATGAATTCTGCACGAATGATGAATTCCAGAAGATCAAGTCAAACGCCGACTTCTATTTTCTTATGGTTGTCAAAGGACAGTTCCGCAGGGAATCCGAGCCAGGCATTGACATGTTGACTCTCGTCAAAGGAGGAGAGGGCGAATCCGTCAACGACATGTACGAAGTGGTCAACTTCCCGCTCAGGTCATCCGAAGACCCTTCGGGACGCGAGTTCGTGATGTTGCCGGCCTTCCTGAAAATCATCCAGGATCACACAATCAGCCTCACAGACACGGAGATGAAGGCCTATTCCAGCCTCGGAGCCAAAGACTCCAAGAAATTGAGAATCAAACGAATATTCTTCTGGTCTGAGGATTTCGCGCCTCAGGTTGACGAGCAGACCAAGCGCTCCCTAGACGAAGACATACTCATCAAGGATGACGAAGACGAGGTTGATGAGATTTTCAATGAGGGAACTTTCAATGCTGTGGTAAGTTATGTAGTGGCTCCGTCAGAACCCGTCAACGGATCCATCTGCTACAAGATGCTCATCGGTGCCGACAACCACGAGCTTTACTATTTCAAAAAGCACAAGATAACAGCCAAGAACGGCAAGGGATTCCTCACCAGCGACATCAAGACAATCAAAACGTTAAGGAAATAATGGTTGTAGGGACAGCTGACTGTGGGTTGAGATACGCGGTCAAGAGAAGCGGCAACGCAGTGGGATATTGCTCACTGACAATCAAATGCGGGACAAGGGACGAGGGGGATTTCCACAGCGGAATCGCCCATTTCACCGAGCATACCCTGTTCAAAGGCACCGAACACAAAAGCGCCAGAGTCATAAGCGGCTACCTCGACAAACTTGGGGGTGAGCTGAACGCCTTCACAACCAAAGAGGAAATCGTGATTCATTCCACGGTTCTTAAGGAAGATCTTGGCAAAGCGGTGTCCCTGCTTCTTGAGCTGGCCACCTGCCCGACATTTCCGGAAGAAGAGGTAGCCATCGAAAAAGGTGTCGTGATTGATGAGATAAACTCTTACAAAGACTCCCCTGCCGATGATGTCTATGACAAATTCGAGGAAGCACTGTTTGCGGGGCATCCTCTCGGACGTTCGATTCTCGGGACGGCTGCCAGTGTCAGGAAAATCACAAGCAAGGAGCTGAGGCAATTCACAAAAGAGCATTTCTTACCAATGAATATGGCTCTGGCGATAGTGGCCGACATTGACGAAAAGAGGATGGAGGAGAATGTGCTCAGACTGGCCGGAAAAGTGTTCAAAGAAAAACCAGAAACCGTTGGTGAGCGCATGATCATACCTATTCCTTCAAAACCAGCCTTCAACAAGATGGTCGAGAAAAGGAATCACGAGGTCAACGCCGTCATCGGCAATTTCGCGCCTTCCCTTGAGAACACCGAGGAGCGCTTCTCGGCCATCCTGATGAGCAACATCATCGGAGGGCCAGCATCCAATTCTTTGCTGAACAGCCTTTTGCGCGAGAAGAACGGATGGGTTTACGATGTGGAGTCATCATATTCACAATACACCGAGTCCGGCATCATGACAATCAGCCTCGGATGCGAACGAAGTAATTTGGAGAAGTGCCTGGATGCGATCTGGAAAGTGATCAGAAAAATGCAGGACGAGGAATATTCCTCCGTCAGGCTCAAGGCGGCGAAAAAGCAGATCCTCGGCCAGCTCGCCATCAGTTCCGACAACGGCGAGGCGCAGTGCCTCTCTATGGGCAAAAGCCTAATGTCGTTAGGTACCATATTCACAGACAAGCAGAACCGCGAAGCAATCGAGGCCGTCACCTCCGAGGAGATTAGAAAAGCAGCACTAACAATATTCGCCCCCGAAAGCACTTGTTCCCTGATTTTCCTATAGGCAAGGCGCTCCCTCATATTTTATGAATATATGGAATCTCCCGCTGACAAATATCTTCGTGAACACTCTTCGCGTCAGAGCGAGGCTTTGGACTGGATTGAGAAACAGACCAATATCCATACGAACTACCCTCGGATGCTTTCGGGGGCGGTTCAGGGAAGATTGTTGACTATGCTTGTGGAGATTTCGCAGGCAAAGCGCATCCTTGAGATCGGTGCGTTCACCGGTTATTCCGCGACCTGCATGGCATACGGACTTCCTGCGGACGGGCTCATTGACACGCTTGAGATCAATGACGAGCTGGAGGATCTGATGCAAGAGGGCTGGGCCAGAGCCGGAGTGTCTGACAAAATCACCCTCCACATCGGGGATGCCTGCAAGACGCTATCCTCATTGAAAGGTCCTTACGACCTGGTCTATATGGATGCCAACAAACGGGAATATGTCACCTACTACAATCTGGTCTTCGATCTTGTGAAGCCCGGTGGCCTCATCCTCGCCGACGATGTCCTTTGGGACGGCAAACTCTGGCAGGATCCCGTCCCTAAAGACAAACAGACCCAAGGCATCATCGCCTTCAACGATCTCGTTGTCTCCGATCCCCGCGTCGAATCCGTCCTCCTCCCCATCCGCGACGGCCTGAATGTCATCCGGAAGCTGTAACGCATTAAGCCTAAAGTGCCGGATCCTTATTTCGGTCTTATGACCTTGATGAAATCCTGCCGTTTCCCGTCCTTGTAGCCCACACAGTACGACACCATCCGGTCTTTGTATCCGGCCATCGGCCAGTCGCTGGCCGATGGTTCGACTTCATCTAATTCCTTTTCAAAATCACTTACAACATTAATCTCACACCAAGTCCTTGCCCTGTCCACGGACATTAATAACGATGTTTTCGTTTTATAAGTCAGCGGAGTGATCTTCGTATAAACCACGTCCCCGTACTGATAGATTTCGGCTGGAATGTGGTTCCTGAACGGCCGCCTTATGTCCCATATAGACGATACAAGGTCAGCGTGTTTGCCGTTGAGCCTATAATAATTTGCCCTATGTCCCTCCCAAACACCTATCACATCCTCACCAGACACCACGCCACTCATCAATCTCCGGCTTGAAAGTATGGTATCCGTCACGAATGAAACCGGATTGATTACTATGGCTTTTCCTTTTGATGAATATATCATTCCATCTCTCAAAAAAGATAACTGACCGAAGGTAACGATGTCTCTCGTCACCGAAGACGGAAATGGCATCCAATTCTGCCCACCATCAACCGAACATAAGATAGCATAACCTTCATCAAGAGTCAGCAAGGCGACCAATGTGCCATCATCCTGCACGTTAAACCGAAAGATCCCGTTCTTGTTATCGAGAATTGCTTCCCACGTTTTTCCCAAATCGTCCGACAGCATAATTACTCCACCATCATTTGGATTTGTGTTTAAAAAACATCCATAGAACCGGTCACCTGACTTTGCGATAGACCGACATAACAGATTGTCAACGGATCCCCTCTTCGTCCAGATTTTTCCACAATCAGATGTCAAATAAAAGGATGTCTCATCACCATTAAAAGCAGCGAGCAAGCCGCAGGTATCCGAATAAACAAACATTTTATTCGGTCCATATTCATCACCGATTCCAATCACTACCGGATAAGATTCAACCTCCCAATTAACATCCGTGTCAAATCCAGCCACGGTACTACAACCAGTCCGGATGTAGCAGGAAGAACACGCAAGGGTAAGGGATATCATCAACAGAACAACTTTCATCATTATCAATAAGAATATCAATAGTCTAACTCAAAGCCATCAACCGTATCGTAAAAATAAGCAACAATCTCCTCAATGAGTAAATCGCAAAGAACCGTATACCTCTCGTGCGCATCATCCTGTGACGCACTTCTTGTCAAAGGATCAACTGAACAGTAACCGTAAAGCAATTGTTTTATAGGATCCCAATTATTCATCATATAGTATGCGTCAAACGCCCTTTCGTATGGATGCTTGATATAGTACTCTATTTGAGCCTTTACAACCTCACTAATCTGTTCACGTCCAAGTTTTGAAGTAAGATCTTTCCATCTGATCGTTTCTATAATCCTTAATTTGTCCATAATGGACAACTGCAAAATACCCCCCCCCTCAATATAAGCTTCAGGATGGGTTTTAAATGCAGCCGACTCCAACAGATCAAAATTATCTTCCAATGCAGGATTTGATTGAACTTGTTTCTCTAATTTTTCTTGAAGGAGAACTAACGTTTTGTCAATCCATTTATTGCCTTCTACAGACATCTTGCCAGAACTTTTCAAATCAAGAAATTTGTTACAATAATACAACCCATATTCTATATAATAGATACTATTGTCTTCTTTTTTATGTCTCTTAACATAATCCGCATACCTACGTTCATAGTACTCTGGTTTACCATAAAACGAAGAACAATCAACCGGTCTAACAGGCTTATTATCTGAACCGCCTCCGTTATTCTTTGGCGGTCGGCTATTACCTCCGCCTCCACTGCCTGCACTACCTCCGCCGCCACCGGATCCTCCTCCATCCCAAGGATAGTCATCAATGCCAGTGGTGTCGGAAGGCGCTATCGAATCATTCCAGAAATCAAAGTCCGGGTTCTGCCACCAAAGATCAGGGAAACAGTCACCGTTACAGTATGATGGGTTGATCGAATCATTATACTCCACTGTGTCTCCTGGAGCAGGACAACGGGTCTCGATTTGAAGAGAATTCACTTTGAACACAGTGACACCCTCCATAATCCTGTTGATGAACAATTTATGCCTCTCCCAGGCAATATCAGATTCACTCTCACTGAAATAAACGCCATCGAGCATTTCTCCTCCCGCATACTTCTCTATCTTCCTGAATTTGCCGCTCAAATCTGTATAGACAAGAAGTCCAGAAAAATCAGAGGATGTCCGGCTTTGCTTCAAGTCATCCTCCGGAATAGAGAAAACGATGCGGATAGATGTTCGTCCAGTGCTGACATTCTTGGAAATAATAAGGCTCTGATCACATCTAAACAGTGCCCCCTCCTTACCATTAGAGGCATAATACCTGACTGATGACAACATCGGAACCACATAACTGTCCTCCTTTCCTCGAATGGAATGACGCTCCGCAGCCTTCCACACCGGGACAACACTACCAGATTCCCAAACAAAAGGAGAATCCGAAATGGTGACTTGATCTGAGATGTTTGAGGTCCGGTCATATTCATCAGAGAAAACAGATCTGGCTTCCTCCATAGTGAAGTTTTGACAGGATTCCTCTGAGACAACAGCCTCTGGTTTGTCGATCACAAGTGTGTCTCCACAAGAGAACAGAACGCCCAGCGATATGCAAAAGGCTAATAGATGCAATAGTCTTCGCATAATGTATGATTCTTAGTTATTAGTGTTACAGCCGCAAAGGTCGGAAGAAAGATTGAAAAACACCAAATAAATAGTTTTACTTTTGCAAAATCCTATTATACTCATTGGCAGCACGTTAGGAGTAAAATTAAAATCAAGGATCTCATTTTAGGCAAGATTAATCACTCATTATCAACATATTACAAAATCAAGACTTTATGAATTAAATCACAATTAATTATCCGCCAACAATTTACAGTAGAAATTATCTAACTTTTAGAAGTGTCAATGGTCAACGAGGCGTAATATTCCCAAAAAACACCTTAGTCTCAACAACCGAAGCAAGCACGATTAACACAGTCGAAGAGGACTCTTCGGCGACCATTACACTGACAGAGTGCAAAACTCAGGTCGACGGAGTCCTCTCCGGCTGTGTGGATCCAAGCGTTACTCAGATCCATTAATATTCCTGAAACTACCTCACACTGAAAGCGAAGACGCAGTGGCTGGTGTAGGTCTCTCCGGGACGGAGGACGGCTGACGGCCAGTCTGGTTTGTTCGGGGTATCTGGGTACTTCTGGGACTCAAGACATATGGCGGTGCGGTGGCCATAGACAACGCCCTTCTTGCCGGTTACGGTGCCGTCAAGGAAGTTGCCGGCATAGACCTGCACGCCTGGCTCGTTGGTATATTCCTTAAGCACGATGCCTGTCTCCGGGCAATATACCTCGGCGGCCAGGACAGTATCGTCACCCTTGGTGTCGAGAACCCAGTTGTGGTCGAAGCCGTGGCCGTTGCGAACCTGCTCGTTGTCAGAGTCGATGTCATCCCCGATCAGTTTCATCTTCCTGAAATCGAACGGAGTGCCCTCCACGGAAGCGATCTCGCCGGTGGTCATGAACGTCGAATCCACAGGAGTGAAGTTCGAGGCGTTGATGTACAGAGAATCAGCCGTGATTTGATGATTCGCAGGGTCTCCGGACAGATTGAAGTACGAATGGTTGGTCATGTTGATGATCGTCGGAGCATCGGTCGTGGCGGAGTACCTGATGTCTATCGCGTTGTCCTCCGTAAGGGTGAAGGTCACGTCAGCGGTCACCTTGCCAGGGAAATTCGCATCCCCGTCAGGAGAAACGATCTCCAGTTTAAGATGCGAGGCATCGGCCTCCAGAACATTGTAGACCTTGTACTGCCATCCGTCAGGTCCACCGTGCAGACAATGTCCATAATTATTCTGAGGCAACTGGTAATCAATGCTGTCCAAAGTGAATCTGCCTCCGTTGATACGATTGGCGTAACGACCGATGGTGGCGCCGAAATCAGTCTGGTTGTTCTCCGGGAAATAGTCCGAAACCTTGTCGAAGCCAAGAACAACATCCTTGTAGTCTCCGTTTTTATCCGGAACCATCACGGACACGATCCTGCCACCGAAATTGGTGATGCAGACCTCCATTCCAGACTTGTTCGTCAAAGTGTACAGAGCAGTCTGCACACCATCACGCTCTCCCTTGAAATTCTCCGGATCCAATCCTGACTTTGTGAGGGTCGGACTCTGGGCGCAACCCATAACGAGGGCCGCCACGGCAAATGAAGCAATAAATCCTTTCATACTATTAATTATGTGAATATGTCAACCTACTATAGCACCATTGTTAAGAGCCTCAGCAGGAGTGATGAACCTCATCTTTCCATCGCCCTGTTTGGCCATCAGAATCATTCCACGGGACTCAATGCCACGGATAGTCCTTGGCTGAAGGTTGGCAAGGATGCAGATCTGCTTGCCTACCATCTCCTCCGGGGAGTAATATTCAGCGATTCCTGAGACAATCGTCCTCTTGTCGATTCCCGTGTTAATGCTGAGTTTCAACAACTTGTCAGTCTTAGGCACACGCTCAGCAGCAAGTACAGTGGCCGTGCGGATGTCCATCTTCTCGAAGTCCTCGAAGCTACACTCTACCTTCTGAGGAAGGACCTTCTTTGCAGCCTCCGCCTTCTCAGCAGCCTCTCTCTCGGCACGGATGGCGTCAAGACGTGCAAGCTGGGCATTGATGGCCTCATCCTCTATCTTGGCGAACAACAGCTCTGCGGCGCCGATCTCATGTCCGGCAGGAAGGATATTCTCATTGCCAAGGACATCCCAGCCGAGGCACACGCATTTGCCGGCGCCGGGGCAATTCGACTGCTGTTCTACGCCCGAGGCTGACACCGTGTGCAGAGCGGCGCACTCGCCCTCCCTATAAGTGTTGGCGGTCTCCTGCTCTCCCTTACGATGGTCTATTCCAGCGCAGAGGCAGACGCCGAGCATCTTGCGGAGTTTCTCGGCGGCAAACGGGGTGAAAGGCTCGAAGGCTACCGCAAGGTCCGCGCTGATCTGCAGGCTGACATTGAGGATGGTGGCGCAACGCTCCATGTCTGTCTTGGCGACCTTCCAAGGCTCCGTGTCGGAAATGTACTTGTTGCCCACACGCGCGATCGACATGGCGTCCTTCAGAGCCTCGCGGAAATGGAATCCGTCAAGATTCCTCTCAAGCGAAGCCTTGAGCGCCGGAATCTCGGCAAGAGCCGCCTTGTCAACATCCTGAAGTTCCCCGCAAACAGGTACTTTCCCATCGAAATACTTATGAGTGAGCACAATGGCGCGGTTCACAAAGTTTCCGAATATGGCGACCAACTCACTGTTGTTGCGTGTCTGGAAATCCTTCCAGCTGAAATCATTGTCCTTGGTCTCGGGCGCGTTGGCCGTGAGGACATACCTCATGACATCCTGCTTTCCTGGGAACTGCTCCAGATATTCATGAGCCCAGACGGCCCAGTTGCGGGACGTGGATATCTTGTCGCCCTCAAGGTTGAGGAATTCGTTGGCCGGCACGTTGTCAGGAAGGATGTAGCCGTCCCCGTAGGCCTTGAGCATCGAAGGGAACACGATGCAGTGGAACACGATGTTGTCCTTGCCGATGAAATGTACAAGCCGGGTGTCCCCGCTCTTCCACCACTTCTCCCAAGACTGAGGAAGAAGTTCCTGGGTGTTGGAAATATACCCGATCGGAGCGTCGAACCAGACATAGAGAACCTTGCCCTCGGCTCCCTCTACAGGAACCGGCACGCCCCAGTCAAGATCACGGCTCACGGCACGAGGCTGCAAACCGCCGTCGATCCAACTCTTGCACTGGCCATAGACATTGCTCCTCCACTCCTTGTGCTGTTCAAGTATCCACTCACGAAGCCACGGCTCGTACTGATCCAGAGGAAGATACCAGTGAGTAGTCTTCTTCTTGATAGGCTCAGCACCACTGAGTTTTGACCTAGGATTGATCAGTTCTTCTGGACTCAACGTGCTTCCGCACTTCTCGCATTGATCACCATAGGCATCCGGATTGCCACACTTGGGACAGGTACCCATGATGTAACGGTCGGCGAGGAACTGTTTGGCCTCAGGATCGTAGTACTGTTCGGATTCCTTTGTGATGAACTTGCCCTCATCGTACAACTTGCGGAAGAACGCCGAAGCGTTCTTCTCGTGCACATCCGAAGACGTGCGGCCATAGATGTCAAAATTGATTCCCAGACCCGTGAACGAGTCCTTTATGAGTTTGTGGTAACGGTCAACTATGTCCTGAGGAGTGCAGCCCTCCTTGCGGGCCTTGATGGTGATCGGGACTCCGTGCTCATCGCTTCCGCAGATGTAAAGCACATCCTCCCCCCTCATCCTAAGGTACCGGACATAGATGTCCGCCGGCACATACACCCCGGCCAAATGCCCGATGTGAACCGGTCCGTTGGCATAAGGCAACGCACAGGTCACAAGTGTTCTCTTGAATTTCTTTTCCATATTCATGAATATTATTTTTCTCTTCCCAATCTGACTTTCACCAATTTAAGCGCCTTCTGCACCTTGAGCATCTCCTGCATGATCTCCATCACGCGGTCGCTGTCGGAAGCGGTCTGTGCCTCCTGAAGTTGCTCTTTCAACTCGCTGTCCTTGTTCTCCATACGGCTTTGCTGGAAGACCAGAATGGCCTTTGGAACATAAATCGTCAGCCACGACCCCTTTGACATCATGGACTGGCGCAGATGCTTCACCGACAGCTCGTACCTCTCATCCGTGGACAATTGGGCGGCCACGTAGGCCACATCCCTGTCCTCTCCGTCCATCAGATGCTTGACGATCTCCTCCTGCGAATATCCCTCATAATAGTCTTTGGAATATGCTTCGTATGCCTTCCTGAAGGCAGTGTTGGCAAATCTGGAATCATCCCCCTCCAACGCCTGACTGATGAAGTCAAACACAGTCAGCGCCTCCTCGTCCGAGCCAGGATAAAAGTCCGAATCACTTTGGAACTCCAATTTGCTTGTCCCGTAGGTGAGGATGAAATTCAGCAGGTCACGCTCGGCGGTCGCCATTATCCGGTTGTCTATCAAGGCATCCAGGCCTGTACGCCGGACAGGTTCTTCTGTGGCTTCGGCTGGCTCAGCCACCGGAGCGGCATCTGTGGCTTCGACAGGCTCAGCCACCGATGCCGCCTGAGCCTGACGCCTTTCACGGTCTGTGTTTTTTTTCTCCTCAATAAGCCTCTTGGACCGTGTGACACCAATCCTTTCGTCCAAAATGTCACGCCTAATCTCAAACTTGTCGCTCAAGAAATCGACATAGACAGAGCGTTTCACCGCATCAGGAATGTCGGCAATCGTGTCAGCGATGTCGTTTATCACCTCAGCCCGTTTCAAAGGATCCTTGGCGGTGTCCTTCATCAACAGCGAAGACTTGAAATCCACGAAATCCATCTCAGCCCCGGCAAGGAATTCCTCAACCTCGGCCAAAGAATGTTTTCTGGAATATGAATCCGGATCATCCCCGTCAGGAATCAGCACCACCTTCACATTCATTCCCTCACGCAGGAACATGTCGATTCCCCTCAAAGCGGCGTGGATTCCGGCGGAGTCTCCGTCATACATGATCGTGACGTTCTGCGTGAAACGCTTGATGAGGCCTATCTGCCCTTCCGTCAATGCGGTTCCGCTGGAAGCCACCACGTTGGTGATCCCGAGCTGATGCATCGAAAGCACATCCAGATAACCCTCAACCAGATAGCATTTGTCCTTGCGGGCCATCTCGTTCTTGGCGAACCAGATGCCGTAGAGAGACTTGTTCTTGACATAGATGTCTGACTCCTTGGAATTGACATACTTGGCGTAAGGCTTGCCCGGCTCCTTGGACTTCAACGTCCTTGCCCCGAAAGCGATGACCCTCCCGCTCACAGAATGAATCGGGAACACCACACGGTCGAAGAACCTGTCATGCAGCCGGTTGTCCGAATCGTACGTGGCGCACAGTCCCGTCTCAAGAAGATATTCATCCTTGTACCCGGCCGCCTTGGCCGCATCAGTGAAAGCGTGGCGGCTCGACGGAGCCCATCCAAGGCCATATTTCTCTATGGTGGAGTCCTCAAGCCCGCGGGAGTGGAAATATTCAAGTCCCACAGCCCGGCCTTCCGCCGTCTTCAATTGCTCCTTGAAGAAATCGCCGGCATATTCAGAGACAAGCAGAAGGCTTTCGTTCCGCTGACGGTTCGCTATGTCCTCCGCGGTCTCCTCTTTCTCGACTATCTCGATGTTGTACTTTTTGGCGAGGTACCGCAGCGCCTCCACGTAGGACAGGTGCTCGTAGTCCATGATGAACCCGACAGCGGATCCCCCCTTGTGGCAGCCGAAACAATAGTACTGCCCTTTCGCAGGAATGACATGAAAGGACGGAGTCTTCTCACCATGAAACGGACAGCAAGCCCATAGGTCGGCCCCGCGCCTCCTGAGAGCCACAAAGTCACCCACCACCTCCTCGATCCGGGCGGTGTCAAGGATTTTCTGTACCGTTTCCTGTGGAATCATCCTATTCGTCCACCTTTGTGTAGTTCACTTCCTTGGCATCGTCCAGGCCCGAAGTCTCGATTCCATCCTGATCAGACAGCGGTTCGTCAGGCGTGTTGAAACGGATCTCGTATACCTCTTTTGCCTTGCGGATCCGCCATGATGAGATCAGTTCGGAGACTCCGTACAATAACAGGAAACTTCCGGCGCAGATGCTCATTACCCTCTCTCCGAACGGGTTGAAGAGCAGGAACGCCCCACCTATCACGGCACAGATAGAAAGAATCAAGGTGGAAAAACCGGCCCCGAGCAGGGACAGGGTTCCGGCCAGGGCAAGCAACTGGATGCCGCCGAACAGAATCAGAACGATTCCTATCAGCGTCACGATGAAGCCGGCCACCCAAACCGGGTTCAGGAAAAGCAAGAGCCCCAGGATCAAATCCACTACAGAGTTCACTGCCATCAGCGGAAGTACTCCTTCCCTTTTTCCGCGTATGAAACCATAGAGCAGCGAGACGACCCCGGAGGCCAACAGGAAAGCCGCTATGACTTTCACAACCGTCACCGAAGCCTCGTTGTCAAAAATCATCACCAGGCCTATTCCGATGGAAGCCAAAGCTCTGAGGATGCTGCTGAAAGAAGTTTTGTAGCCAAATGTGAACATAATAATATTCGTTGTTAATTACAATTTACAAATTTAAGTAAAAAATACTATATTCGTGCCTATGTTTTTTGATACACACAACCATAGCCAATTCTCCTTTGACGGAGAGGGCACAACTGTTGAAAAGAGTGCCATCGCCGCGGCGGAAAAAGGACTCGGAGGAATATGTTTCTCCGACCACTGTGATTTCTACGTTCCTAAGATGAAGGAGGAGTTCGAGCCTATCGTCAGCGAGGTATTCGATGTAGAGGCGCAGCAGGCCGAGATCGATAGGATGAACGGGCTCATCGCCAACGGGGCTTTCGGGAAGGCAGCATCCAAAAAGTTCAAGATATTCAAGGGAATAGAACTCGGCCTTGGTGAAAATAACCACGAACGGACCAGAGAACTTCTCTCGAAACACAAGTTCGACCAGATCATCGCCTCTGTTCACTATCTTGAGGACACGGATCCATACTTCGGGCCTTATTTCAAGGGAAAGAACTGGAAGGAGGCTTACGGCCGCTATCTCGAAACCATACTCCGGGAAATGCGCTGGCTCGGAGACTTCGACATCATGGGGCACTTCGACTATGTGGCGCGCTACGCCCCGTACCCTAAGGAAAGTGTTTTGTACCGGGACTTTCCGGGGCTGTTCGATGAGATTTTCAAGTACTTGATCGAGAATGGGAAAGGGCTGGAAATCAACACCAAAAGCTACAAGACTTACGGATTGCGCACGCCGCAGCTTGACAAGGACATCCTGATAAGGTACATGGAGCTTGGCGGGGAGATCATCTGCATAGGGTCAGATTCCCACACGCCGGAGCAAGTCGGAGACAGGTTCGACTATTTCGCACAATATGTCAAGATGTTCGGATTCCGGAGGCTCGGCCATTATGAAGGCCGACGACTCAGAATGGTGACAATCTAAGAGGCAATCTCGCAGAGGAATTTTATCCTCACAAGACGTATCTCCATCTCCTCATAGTCTGAGCCCAACTCCTTGATAGCCTCCTCCACCGAGTCCGAGGTCGCCTCACTTTTGAAATATTCATAGATCTCATCAACCACCTCATCATCAATGGTCTGGCTGATATAGTAATTCAGATCCAGTTTGGTACCGGAGGACACGATGCCTTCAATCTCGCTGACCAATTCATCCAAATCCAGTTCCTTGGCGTCCGCGATGTCCTCCAACGACATGCGCCTGTCGACGCTTTGAATGATGAATATCTTGTCGGCGCTTTTGGTAGGAACTGATTTCACCACGAAATCTTCCGGCCTTGTGATGTCGTTCTCCTCCACGTACCTGCGGATAAAGTCGATGAACTCTTTCCCGTACTTACGGGCCTTTCCCTCCCCGACTCCTTGACAATTATGAAGTTCCTCATATGTGACCGGGTACAGGATTGACATGTCCTCCAACGCCGGGTCTCCGAATATGATCCATGGCTGGAGACCCAGTTTTTTGGAGAGATCCTTTCTCAGGCTCTTCAGCATGGAAAGCAATGCGGCGTCACCACCTCCTCCCTTCATGGACGTTCCAGACGGAGCATCGTCATCATCGTCATCATCAGAGCCTTTCCCTTTGAAAGCCCTGTCCTCCACCAGACGGACCTCGTAAGGATTCGCGAAGAACTCCTCGCCTTTGCTTGTGACATAGATCAATCCGTACGTTTCTATTTCTTTTTCAAGAAGATGCATCAAGAGTCCCTGATGGATGACAGCACACCAGAAACCTACACCATGCTCCTTTCCGGAGCCGAAAAGCGGGAATATGTCGTGACGGTAAGATTTTATCATGGCATTGCTCTGTCCTGCCAGCACCGAAGCCAGGTGCTCAATCTTGAAATGCTCAGGAAGAGACTTTATCAGTCTTATCACCAAACTCATCTCCTTGCGCCCGTCGAAGGTAGCCTTTGGGTTGACACAATTGTCACACATGCAGCAATTGTCCTTAGGGTAGTCCTCCCCGAAATAATTCAGGAGCATCCTTCTACGGCAAACGCTGGACTCCGCGTAAGCCACTGTGTCCATGAGCAGCTGCCGGCCTATTTCCTGCTCGGAAACCGGTTTGCCCTGCATGAACTTCTCCAGTTTGCGTATGTCCTTGTAACTGTAGTAGGTAATGCACTCGGCGTTTTCCCCGTCCCTGCCGGCCCTTCCCGTCTCCTGATAGTAACCCTCGATGCTCTTAGGAATGTCATAGTGGATGACAAAGCGGACATCCGGCTTGTCTATTCCCATGCCGAACGCTATGGTGGCCACTATCACATCCACATCCTCCATCAGGAACCTGTCCTGATTCTCTGCCCTGGTCTTGGCATCCAGACCGGCATGATAAGGCAGCGCACGTATGCCGTTGATTTCCAAAAGTCTCGCCACCTCCTCCACTTTCTTGCGGCTCAGGCAATATATGATTCCGGACTTCCCCGGATGTTGCTTGATGTATCGTATTATGTCCTTGTCAGGATCCACCTTGTCACGAACCTCATAATACAGGTTAGGCCTGTTGAAGGAGGACTTGAAGACCTTCGCGTCCATGATTCCAAGATTCTTCTGAATGTCGTTCTGAACCTTAGGAGTCGCTGTCGCCGTCAACGCTATGATCGGAGCCTTGCCGATCGTCTGGACCATATCCTTTATGCGCCTGTACTCCGGCCGGAAGTCATGTCCCCATTCCGAGATGCAATGCGCCTCATCCACGGCGTAGAAAGAGATGTTGACTTCCTTGAGCAAGTCCACGTTCTCCTCTTTCGTCAAAGACTCGGGAGCCACGTACAGCAGTTTGGTCACTCCGGAAAGCACATCCGCCCGCACCTCTTGGATCTGAGCCCTGTTCAAGGATGAGTTAAGGAAGTGCGCGACTCCATTCTGCTCCTCCACGAATCCTCTGATCACATCCACCTGATTCTTCATCAAGGCGATCAAAGGAGAGATGACGATGGCTGTTCCCGGCATCACCAAGGCCGGCAACTGGAAGCACAAAGATTTCCCGCCCCCTGTCGGCATAAGGACGAATGTGTCCTTGCCGTCCAGCAGATTACGGATAATCTTCTCCTGGTCTCCCTTGAAGGAATCGAAACCGAAGAACTCTTTCAGTTTGGAATTCAGCAACGACGAGTCAATTTCCATAGAATTTCCGAATTATTTCTAAAAATAGTGATTGTTTTCGGCATAAGCAAGCATTTTGCGACTTTATAGATAATAAAACCAATTATTTTTACGATATTTGCAAGACTTTCGGGGCATAGCGCCACCGAGGCAAAAGACAACATATAAAATCTGTATAGTATGAAAACAATGAAAATGCTTGCGGCCTCAGCGATGATTCTTTCCATCGTGGCCTGCAACTCAAACAGCGTCAGCGGCAAGGCTGACGGTGCGGACAGCACGGCGGTCGCCGCCGCTCCTCAAAAACCGGCAAGTGCCAAGGAACTCCTTCCTTCAAAGGCCACTGTTGACTCAGTCAGCTACCTCCTCGGCATCCAGCTCGGCTCCATGATCAAGAACTACAACATGGGTGACCTCAACTTCAACATGATCAAGAAAGGAGCCGCCGATTTTGTGGCTTCCAAGGGCAACCCGCGCGACGAGGAGTTCACCAAGCAGTTCAAGGTGAACCCTGAGGAAATGAACAGGATCATGAACGATTTCGTTCAGAAGAGGGCTGAATATGTAGGTGCCATCAACAAGGAGAAGGAGCAGAAGTTCCTTGAGGCCAACCGCAAGAAGGAAGGCGTTCAGGAGACTGAATCCGGACTCCAGTACATCATCGTCGAGGCCGGAAGCGACGTCAAGCCGAAATCCGCCAAGGACACAGTCTATGTTCACTACAAGCTCTCACTCACCGACGGCACCGTCGTAGAGGAAGTCAAAGAGGATCAGGATGCTGTCATGCTTACCCTCAACAGAGTCATTCCAGCATGGACAGAAGGTCTCCAGCTCCTTGGAGAAGGCGGCAAGGCGACCCTCTTTGTGCCTTCAGAACTTGGCTACGGTGAGCGTGGTTCCAATGGCATCGACCCTAACTCGACCCTCGTGTTTGACATTCAGCTCGACTCTGTCAAGGTTTTTGTCGAGCCTGCGGTTGAGGACAAGAAATAATCACTGCCTCAGGCAGCGTATGACAAGCCTGCTTTGCGCCCGGCGCCGAGCAGGTTTAATTTTTACAAGACAAAGAATATCATGGCATTGGAAATAGAAGGCAGGATCAAACAGAAGCTTGCCAAACAAAACGGACAGGGAGCGAAAGGCTCATGGACAAAGCAGGATTTTGTCCTCGAATATCAGGACGGCAACTACCCGGCGGATGTGTGCTTCACGGCGTTCGGCAACGACAAGGTCGCGGATCTGGACAAGTATCAGGTCGGGGACTCCGTGAAAGTGGCGTTCAATCTCAGGGCAAGGGAATATAACGGACGTTGGTACAATGATGTGCGCGTGTGGAGAATCACCCCGGCTGGACAGTCGGCTCCTGCGCAACAGCCAGCCTACCAGGCTCCGCAGCAGAGTTACACCACGGCACCTCAGCCGAATTACGGAGCCCAGCCTCAGGCGGCGCCGGCCCCTACCATCGACGACCTTCCTGCGGACGATCCGAGCAATGATTTGCCGTTCTAGAACGGCAAATCGTCACTATCCACCCCCAGTTCCTGCGGGACAGCCCCGGTGGGGCACTGGGGGCCGAATTCCCCAGACCCCTTGCGTCGCATAGCTCCGATTGTACTTTTTGTCCTTTTAAGTTATTGCGTCAATTGTGGGTTAAACCTCTACCCAACGGATGGTGGGATCGCGGCGCCACCAGGTGAGCTGCTTCTTGGCATAATGACGAGTGTTCCTCTGGATGAGCCGGACGGCTTCCTCCAGAGGAATTTTTCCGTCAAGATATTCAAAGATTTCTTTGTAGCCGACTGTCTGAAGCGCCTGGCGATCCCGGTACGACAGCAGCGAACGGACCTCTTCGACCAAGCCCACATCCATCATATTCAGTACTCTCTGGTCTATCCGTGAATATAATTCCTCTCGCGGCCGCGTCAACCCGACCTTTTCAATCTCGAAGGAACGCTTCCTCCTCTCCCCCGTCTTGAACGATGAGAACGGCTTCCCGGAAACGAGACAAACCTCCAGCGCGCGGATGACCCTCTGGCTGTTGCGGGTGTCGATCTGTGAATATGTCAGCGGATCCTTCTGCCGAAGTTCCTCGGCAAGAGTCTCGACTCCCTCTTCACCAAGCCTTTGCCATAACTCGGAGCGTAGGATTGGATCCCCGTCAGGAAGATTGTCCAGGCCATTACAGACGGCATCAATGTAAAACATGGAGCCACCGGTCATCACCAGGGTTTCATGCCCTTCATCGAACAGTTTCTCGACAAGCGACACCGCTTCAAACTCGTAATCCCCTGCCGTGTACGGCTGCGTGACCGGAACGGTCTGAATGAAATAATGCTTCACAGCCGCAAGCTGCGAAGCACTCGGGACTGCTGTCCCGATCGACATATTCTTGAAGATTTGGCGGGAGTCACAAGAAATCACAGGTGACCCATATTCCAAAGCCTTCGAGATGCTGAAGTCAGTCTTGCCGACAGCGGTAGGTCCTAGGATTATGAGAAGCCGCCGGGACATATTCAGAAAGAAATTTTAGATGTCCAAATCTTCGGTTCCGTCAAAGACGATCTTTCCATCTTCATCGTCATCATCCTCATCGTCATCATCGCCACTGTCATCATCAAGGCTGACGGACGCAGTGCCCTCATCATCATCGTCTTCAGAGCCCCAGTCAGGCTTCTGTCCTGGAAGATGACGTTGAGAATCAGGGAGATCCTCAAAAGCCACATAGCCATTCTCAAACTCGATAGGGTTCGGTCCCTTAACCTCAACGATCGTAGGTGAACAGCCCGGCTTTTCCTCCGTACCCTCGAATGTGACGATCACGCTCTTGCGGTTAGGCACGTCATAAAAGTACAGGAATGAGGCCACACCGTTTTTGACCGCCTGCGCCACCGTGATGTTGTCCACGGTGCCGCTGCCAAGGTCAAACAGACCATAACGTGCGACGACACCACCACCGGCATCCAAAGCCTTGAACATAATCAACTGATCCTGCGGGAATTCCATGTCCGCGCGCATTTGTTTGTGGAACTCATAAAGGGTCGTTTCACCCCTCATCTCGTAAAGCCTGTAGAATCCTTTGATTCCGGCGAGAGTAACCCTGAATTTATAGACCATAAATATTTTTGATTCAAAACCATTTCAAAATTACAAAATTTCCCGTTCCGTTGCAAAATTATGTGAAAAACACTAATTTCGTGTGTTAGGAATGTCGCTTCGGCAAGCTCAGCGACCGGTTTGTGAGCCTGCCGAACCACAGCGACCCACTTTGGGACATGGAGACACCAGAAAACATCATCCGAGACTCCTACAAGAGCATTCCCGGACCGGCTGAAGGGCTGTTCAAAGACAACGGCAGCCGCTTCATATCTTTCGCTTTTCCTGTCGAAACAGAAGATGAGGTCAAAGGCATCGTCAGCGACCTGAAGAAGAAGTACCACGACGCACGTCATCATTGCTACGCCTACCGGTTGGGCTATCTCGGTGACAAGTTCAGGGCCAACGATGACGGTGAGCCGTCCTCCTCTGCCGGGAGGCCTATCCTCGGGCAGATTGACTCCAGAGGCTTGAGTGACGTGCTGGTGGTGGTTGTGCGCTACTTCGGAGGAATAAAACTCGGGATTCCGGGTCTGATTCGAGCCTACAAAACTTCTACGGCGGAAGCCCTCGACAAAGCAGGGAGCGTAGAGAAAATCGCGGGGAAATGGTTCTGCATCCGTTTCGGCTACGAGGCGATGAACAGCGTGATGAAAGTCCTCAAGGACATGGACCTGAGACAGCGCGGCCAGGATTTCGGAACGGAATGCACGCTTCAGACGTGGGTGCGTCTCTCCTCCGAGGACGATTTCCGCACCAGGATCGGGAAAATCGAAAATTGTACGATAAACGAACTTTAAATCATAATTGTTATGCCTAAAAGTCTAATTTCAATCCAGGATTTCACTAAGGACGAAGTCCTTCACATCCTTGAAGTCGCCAAGGAGTTCGAGGCGAACAGGGAGCAGAATTTCCTTGCCGGCAAAGTGGTGGCATGCTTGTTCTTCGAGCCATCCACCAGAACGAGACTCTCGTTCGAGGCAGCGGTCAACAGGTTGGGTGCCAGAGTCATCGGCTTCCCGGACAACCGCAACACCAGCCAGACCAAAGGGGAGACTCTGGAGGACACCATAAAAATTGTGTCCAACTACGTGGACATGATCGTGATGAGGCATCCTCAGGCCGGAGCGGCCGACATAGCGGCGTCCGTAGCCTCCGTACCTGTCATAAACGCCGGAGACGGGGCCAACCAGCACCCGACTCAGACCCTTCTCGACCTCTACGCCATCCAGAAGACACAAGGCAAACTTGATGGTTTGACAGTGAATATGGTCGGAGACCTCAAGTACGGTCGCGCTGTCCACTCGCTCGTGGAGGCTCTCCGTTGGTTCGGCCCGCATTTCATATTCACATCTCCTGAAGAATTGAATATGCCGAAGAAATATCTCGAACTGCTTGACCGGGAAGGCGTTGACTATAGGCAGACCGACAGAATAGAGGACGGCATCAATGCCTGCGACGTCCTCTACATGACCAGAGTCCAACAAGAGAGATTCCCTGATATGGATGAATATAATAAGGTGAAGGATGTCTACAGGCTCACCGCCTCGATGCTCGGCTCCGTCAAGCCGAACATGAAGATCATGCATCCGCTTCCAAGGGTCAACGAGATCTCTACAGATGTTGACGAGACCCCTTACGCCTATTACTTCCAGGAAGCCGGCGGCGGAATGTACGTCAGGATGGCAATCATCTCGTACCTCCTCGGCTACAGATAACGTCATTAAAACTCTTGATTTGCATGAATGCCTTCCGACGTGAAAGGACATTTCTGACAAATCAAAAAAGCTTCTGATTTTAATTTTGCGGCAAATATTGGGCAAATCCTTTTAAATTGCCTATATTTACCGCAAAATCAGTTTTGATTTTAAACCGCATTTTTAAATAATACTTTGAAATTACAATAGAAATGAAGAAAGTACACGTTTTCAACGCCGGCCCTTGCCTGCTCCCGCAGGTGGCCATTGACAATGCTATCGAGGCCTTGAAGGATTTCAAAGGCACAGGTGTCTCAGTTCTCAGCATTTCCCACCGCACAAAGGAATGGGACGCGACAATGGACGAGTGCCGCGCACTCTGGAGAGAACTTCTGAATATTCCGGACACCCATGAGGTTGTGTTCCTCGGTGGCGGAGCGTCGCTTCAGTTCCTTTATGTGGCCATGAACTACCTCGAGAAGAAGGCCGCCTATCTTGAGACAGGCGTCTGGGCGAAGAAGGCCCTCAAGGAGGCAAAGGGAATCGGTGAGGCGTATGCTCTCGCAAGCTCAGCCGACAAAAACTACTCTTATATTCCTAAAGGATACGAAATCCCAACCGACATCGACTACTTCCACATCACCACGAACAACACCATCTATGGTACCGAGATCAAGGAAGACATCGACTGCCCTGTTCCGCTGATCGCTGACATGTCGTCCGACATCATGAGTCGTCCTGTGGACGTGAGCAAGTACGATCTCATCTACGGTGGAGCGCAGAAGAACGTCGGCCCTGCCGGTGTGATCTTCGCGATAATCAGGAAAGACTCTCTCGGAAGGGTTTCAAGGTACCTCCCTGCGATGCTTGACTACCGCAACCACATTGAGAAACTTTCCATGTACAACACTCCTCCTGTGTTCTCCATATTCATGATGAACGAGACGTTGAAGTGGCTCAAGAGCATCGGTGGCGTGCCAGCCATTCAGAAGATCAACCAGCGGAAGGCTGACCTGCTATATTCAGAGATCGACCGCAACCCATTGTTTGTGGGCACCGCCGCGAAGGAAGACCGCTCGCTGATGAACGTCTGCTTCGTGATGGCTCCGGGCTACGAGACTCTTCAGGATGAGTTCCTGGCGTTCGCCAAGGAGCGCGGCATGATCGGCATCAAGGGCCACCGCTCCGTCGGAGGCTTCAGGGCATCCCTCTACAACGCCTGCACTGTCGAGGACGTTCAGGCTCTGGTTGACTGCATGAAGGAATTTGAGGAACTTAAGAAATAACTCATCATGAAGATATTAGTCGCCACACAGAAGCCTTTCTCCGCTGCCGCAGTGGCAGGGATCAAGGAAATCGTCACTGGAGCCGGACACGAGTTCGCCGCTCTTGAGAAGTACGCTGACGCTTCGGAACTCATCGCGGCTGTCGCTGACGTGGACGCCCTCATCATCCGTTCCGACAAAGTCACAGCCGAGGTGCTTGACGCTGCCAAGAACCTGAAGATCGTTGTGCGCGCCGGAGCCGGCTACGATAACGTGGACCTGGCCGCAGCCACAGCCCACAAAGTGGTCGTGATGAACACTCCCGGACAGAACTCCAACGCTGTCGCCGAGCTTGCCATCGCGATGATGATCTACATGAGCCGCAATCAGTTCACACCTGCCACGGGCTCAGAAATTCAGGGCAAGAAGGTCGGCATTCAGGCTTTCGGCAACGTGGGCCGTCTGGTCGGCAAGAAGGCCGAAGCTCTGGGAATGAGCGTCATGGCCATCGACCCGTTCATCCCTGCGGAGAAGATCCGAGAGGCCGGTGCGGAACCTGCCGACTCGCTTGAGCACATGTACTCAGAGTGCGACTTCATCTCCGTGCATATTCCCGCCACCCCTCAGACCATCGGTTCGATCGGCTACGACCTGATCACCAAGATGCCTAAGGGTGCCTGTCTGGTGAACACCGCCCGCAAGGAGGTCATCGATGAGGCCGGACTGGAGAAGGCCCTTGAGGAGAGAACCGACCTGAAGTACGTCACCGACGTGGCTCCGGACAACTACGCTGCTCTTAAGGAGAAGTTCGGTGTGCGCATATTCGCCACCCCTAAGAAGATGGGAGCCCAGACCGCAGAGGCCAACATGAACGCCGGTCTTGCCGCCGCGCGACAGATTGTCGATTTCTTCGCCACCGGCAACACACGTTTCCAGGTCAACAAGTAATCTCGTGAATATTCAGGCGGTGCCCCTGCCTTTACTTCGGCGCCGCCTTTTCAAAGCCCTTTTACACAGCCAGAACGTGGACCTTCAATACGGCATAGTCAAACTGTGAGTTCTAGACTGCCTGAAGGTGAACCGACAAGGCACGCGGGCATATTCATTCAACATTTTATCAAATAATATTATGGTAAGAGTAAAACCGTTCGCGGCGATCAGGCCGCCAAAAGATATTGTGACTGAGGTGGCAGCACCGCCTTATGACGTGCTTAACTCCGAAGAGGCCAAGGAGATGGCCGGAGAGAAATCCCTTCTGCACATCACCAAGCCGGAGATCGACTTCAACCCGATTCTTGAGGATCACGACCCGAAGGTCTATGACGAGGCCGTAAAGAATTTCAAGGAGTGGCAGGCTAAGGGTTGGCTCAGGCGCGACCCTAAGGAGTGCTACTACGTCTATGCGCAGACGATGGAAGGCAGGACCCAGTACGGGCTCGTTCTCTGCGCCCACACTGACGACTACGCTTCCGGCAAGATCAAGAAGCACGAACTCACACGCAAGGACAAGGAAGACGACAGGATGGTTCACGTGCGCATCCAGAACGCCAACATCGAGCCGGTGTTCTTCGCCTACAAAGACAACCACGTTCTGAACGAGATTGTCGCCCAGACCATCAAGAAGGCTCCGGAGTACGATTTCATCGACGAGAACAAGTTCGGACACAAGTTCTGGGTGATTGATGACGACAAGACCATTGATCAGATAACAAGGCTGTTCAACAATGACGTAGACGCTTTCTATGTAGCTGACGGTCATCACCGTACAGCTGCCGCGGCCCGTGTCGGAGCCGAGAAGAGGGCGCAGAATCCGAACCACACAGGCAACGAGGAGTACAACTTCTTCATGGCCGTGTGCTTCCCGGAGAGCCAGCTCAAAATTCTGGACTACAACCGTGTCGTGAAGGATCTCAACGGCCTTTCCAAGGAACAGTTCATCGCTGCACTTGAGGAGAACTTCACCGTCAGCGAGATGGGCGCTGAGATTTATCATCCGGATCACCTGCACAACTTCTCTATGTATCTGGACGGAAAGTGGTACTCTCTGGAGGCTCTTCCAGGCAGGTACGATGACAAGGACCCGATCGGAGTTCTGGATGTCACGATCCTCTCGAACCTCGTACTTGACAAAGTGCTTGGAATCAAGGATCTGCGCACCGACAAGAGAATCGATTTCGTTGGTGGAATCAGAGGCCTCGGCGAGCTTAAGCGCAGGGTTGACAGCGGTGAGATGAAGGTGGCTTTCGCCCTCTACCCTGTTTCCATGCAGCAGCTCATCGACATCGCCGACACCGGCAACATAATGCCTCCGAAGACAACATGGTTCGAGCCGAAGCTCCGTTCCGGTCTCGCCATCCACACCCTCGAGTAGAAGCATCACGACTTTCAGGGCGCGCGGTCACTGAGCCGGTGGTTCACCAAGCTCACCAACCACCGAAGTGGCAGTCTTAAGGGTTTACCAAAGCCCGGTCACGGAGCTGGTCTTACATCCGGTCACTGAGTTCACTTCGCAATCGGTCACTGAACTCACTTCGCAGTCGGTCACCGAGCCTGTGGTTGCTGAGCTTGCCGAAGCATCGAAGTGACCTTGACAGAACCGGAAGGCACTTCGGTCACTGAGCCAGTTGTCCGACAAACTCACCCGCAACCAAGGCGACCGCTAACAAAGCCAACCGCCACGCCTGAAAGTCACTAATTATGAATATCAAACTATGCGTTATCCTTCCGCCCTAACCGACGGAAGGATAATCGTTTTTCGCAGGTACTAGTGAACAGGCAGCCTTGGTGACACCTCATCCACCGCCCCTGACCGATGGCCTGTCAACGATAACGCATTCATTTTCAAGCAAAACGCCAGTTCCCTTTGGTTGATTCTATCCAAAGACACAACGTCATCAGATTCACTCTCAGCACATTAATCACCACTAACTGATTATCAATCAGTGCCACGCAAAGCATTGGCCTGATGGGATTTAACACGTCGCCTTTAGTGAGTCAACACTAAAGACAATCTCTTAATTCATGTGCTCACAAAGCATTAAACGTCATTCATTGACAATCAATCGGTGCGGATTAAAGCATTGAATATCAACGAACTAAAAGTGCAACTTTGGCCCAAACAGACCGAAGATCAGTAGTCAAGTTAATGACAATCAGAGCGTTACACTCCACACAGTCACAAGAGAAGAAACGGGTGTCCCCTGTCTGAAAGATACCACTGATGCACTTGCCTAGATGCAGCCACTTAGACAACACAGAGGCATCCCAAGTACAGCCTTGGACGCAACCCAGATGCAGCCACGGACTCTGCCCGGACTCTGCCGACGAAAATCTTTTGGAGTTCTGTGGATAAATGTCTATCTTGCCGAAAACATATTGACCAACTTAAATTATTGAATTATGGCTCGTTTGAGGCGAATGATTTACCAGAGGGGTGCGGTCGGGCATATCTACCAAAGGGCACGGTCCGGATTTGTGGTGTTCTACAATGTGAAGGACTCGCTTGTGTTCTTCACGATTTTCTCACTAACAGCAACACGGTACAAAATCCGAGTGTTGGGACTCTGTTTGATGTACAATCATATTCACGTACTGATTGAAGCAGAGAATCATGAGATTGTGGCCAGGTTCGTGCAGGAGTTCTGTTCCAAGTTTTCCAGGGCTTACAACGTCAGACATGCTCTGAAAGGAAGATTGTTCACAACATTCGGGCTTTCAAACAAACGTGGAGACAAGCTGATCAGGACCTCTCTCGCCTACCTCTACAACAACCCTGTTGAAGACCGGATCTGCAAGCGTGCGGAAGAATGGCATTGGAACTTTCTGGCCTATGCGGACACCGATCATCCATATTCAGAGAAACTTGTCCTGCGAGAAGCATCGGTCGGGATGAGAAAGGCTGTAGCGAAAGTAAGGATGCTCCATGCCCATGAAAGGCCACTAACCTACGAAGTACTCGACGATCTATTCAAATCTCTGAATATTAATGAGAAAAAGCAACTCGTTGATTTCATTGTCAGGGAATATTCAGTCATTGACTTCAAGAGCACGATCATCTACTACGGCAGCCACGGGAATATGCTCACCGCTTTCGGCAGCAACACCGGCAGTGAATATGACATCCGTGAGCCGCACGATCCATATTCAGGTATGGCCTACAGAAAGATGACGCATCATCTGGCTTCAGACAAACAGTTTTCTGGTATCGAGGATGTGCTGAAGCTTCCTGCCGAGGAGCGGATAGCCTACCTTGACGAGATGATCACCGCCTGTGGTGTCAGCCTAAATCACGCCCGAAAGTTTCTGCGGATAGAAGAGGCCGTGAAGTGCAAACCACTGAAACACAATGCACGAAGCAATCGTCTTTAGTTTACATTCACCAAAGGTAATGTCGCATATTCCTGTCTTTCAATTTGTTGTACCTCACACACCTATATAGTTCCCATAGTATTATCCTTATTCTCAAGCAAATTTCTCCACAAAACATTTGCAATTATGTAAAGTTTACATTACTTTTGTAAAGTTTACTTTACATAATGATCGGCAAAAAAATCTATAATGCTCCAAGAAAGAATAAATAACGATTTAAGGAGAGGGTAACGAGAACTGATGTGGACCCGCAATCACCCTCAAGCGTAAGATAATTTTTTATACAACAAGTAATTGCCTACTTGTGAAAATTGAATTAATGTTTAATAACACAGAAAGGCACATAATCATCACACTAACAAAACACCATCATGAGACAAACAAATCTACTTCTACCGCATCGGTTCCAGACGATTGGATGGATCCTGCTGGCATTATTGTTTACCTATGAGACAGCGCATGCGTTCATCCCACAACTTCAGGCGGTGGCAAATGGGCAAACCGCAAAGGGCATCATAGATTTACTGCTACTTATATCCCTGGCATTCATCGGCTTGTCCAAAGAAAAGGTGGAGGATGAGTTCATCTCCTCAATCAGAATCAACACGGTCACGGTCATCATCTGGATCGCATTCACTCTGATGATTGTCAAGGATCTGCTTGAATGGTCATGGGGATGCCTTTCGGAGGATATGCGAGAGGCCAGTCTTGACATGATCAAGCCTGTCTATGAATATGGCCGTTACATAAACTTGCTCAATGTTGGATTGCTCTACATCATTGTGTTCAGGCTCAGGATATGGACAAACTGCCTGAAGAGTAAGAAGGACGAAAAACAAGAGCGGCTGATTGACTTTCAAACAGAAAGAAAATGAAGAACAGTATCAGACTTGAGAGAGTCCTCCGGAAAGTCTCTCAGCAGGAACTGGCTGAGGCAGTGGGAGTTTCCCGCCAGACAATATATGCGATAGAAAACGGGAAGTTCATCCCGTCCACCGAACTGGCACTGAAACTGTCAGCTTTCTTCGGCAAGACGGTGAATGAACTGTTCTCGCTGTGAATGACGTCAACGAGGGGAATCTGACGGATTACCTCTGAATACCGATTGGGCAAATGATGGCAGAAAGGCAGTTAAACTACCGAAAAGTTCGACACCAGGCAAACACGTTGACAGCAATGGTTTGAGCCTGCATTCGGTCGCTGAGCTTAAGCATTAGGACGGTCGCCTCGGCAAGCTCAGCGACCTCAATGCTGCTACAGGCTCTCGATGTTCTTCTCGTTGAAGAGGTTCTTGCCCTCAGCCGTGTAGGCGTACTCGATGCGGTCAGCGTAGTGCTTCTCGACTTTGCCACGCACAATCTTCATAGTGCTGTTCACCAAGCCGTTCTGCTCGGTGAACGGCTCTGGAAGCACGGCCACAGCAGCAGGCAGCCACCTCTCCGGGAACATGCCCTCATGCGAGCCACCCTTCTTGTAGGAATCAATCTCTTCTTGAATCTTCTTCAGCATCGCCTCCTTACCCTCTCGCGAAGCCGGATCCAGACCCTTCGAGGAAGCATATTCCTTGAGAGCGTCCTTCGCAGGAACGATCAGCACGATCGTGTAAGGATCCTGGTTGTTGTGCAGAATGACCTGCTCGATGTACTTGGATCCATCGGTCAGAGAGTCCTCGAAACCTTCCGGACTGTACTTCTCTCCATCGGACGAAATCAGCAGAGACTTGAAACGTCCAACAACGTAAAGATATTCAGAGTCATACATATAGCCCATGTCGCCGGTGTGCAGCCAGCCGTCACGGAGAGCCTCGGCGGTGCCCTGAGGGTTCTTCCAGTAACCGGCCATCACATTCTCGCCGCGGACGACAATCTCACCCTTGGTGCGGAGCGGAACCTCCTTGCCGTTGTCATCGCAGATCTTGATGTCAAGCGGTTTCACCACACGGCCGGAAGAGCCGAACATCGCATGCCCGGCGGAGTTCGCGGAAATGATCGGTGTTGCCTCAGACACACCGTAGCCCTGGAACATAGGGATGCCGATGGCGCAGAAATATTTCTGAAGCTCAATGTCCAGAAGTGCACCGCCACCGACAAAGAACTCCATCCTGCCGCCGAATCCCTCACGGACTTTCTTGAATATGATCTTGTCGAACAAGGCCATCAACGGCTTCTTCCAAAGCTGGAGGATGCCGCCACGGTTGTAATATTCCTTATTGTAAGAGATCGCGAGGTTGAGAGCGTAGTTGTAGAGCTTCTCGACCTTAGGACCTTGTTTGTGAATCGTGGTCTCGACATTCTTCTTAAAGTTGCGGGCGAGCGCCGGGACGGACAGCATCACGTGCGGACGGACCTCCTTGATCGCTATAGGAATATTCCTGAGCGTGGCGAGCGGATTCGCTCCGACAGGCACGGTGGCGATGCTGCTGCAATAGGACATCATCGTGTAGAATCCTGCCACGTGCGCGAAACAGTGGTCCAAAGGCAGTATGATGAGCATCGTGGAATCCGGCTTGACACCGATCACGGAATGCGCCTGCTCCACGTTGGCCGTGTAGTTGCGATGTGTCAGCAAAACACCCTTAGGGTCGGCTGTGGTGCCGGAAGTGTAGCTGATCGTGGCATAGTCGTCTGGCTGCACTGACTTGTAACGCTCCTCGAACTCGGCCTTGTGGCCGAAGAGGTAGCTGTCACCTAGAGCCTGGACCCATTCCATCGAGACTTCCTTTGCGTTTGCCGCAGGGATGTCATCCAGCACGATCACCTTTTCCACGCAGTCCAGCTGCGAGATTATCCTGCGGATTTTCGGAAGCTGTTGTCCGGACACGATCACAAACCTCGACTCAGAATGCTGTATTCTGAAAGTCAAGTCATTGCTTTCCTCAAGTTTTACGGAAAGAGGCACATTCACGCCTCCGGCATAAAGGATTCCCAACTCAGTGAGAATCCACATGTTCCTGCCCTCTGAAAGAAGAGAGACCTTGTCTCCCTTATTAAGGCCCATGGCCATGAGGCCGGCAGCGATGCGATAGCCTTCCTTTCGGGTCTGCTCGAATGTTGTCTCGGTCCATTTCCCGTCCACCTTCTCGCGAAGGAACACATGGGAAGAGAACTCGTGGGTGTACTTCTCCACGAATTCGATTATTGTCGGTCTTGTAGCTGACATATTTATTAATTGTTAAAATCCTTGAAAATCCGCCGCGACTTGTTTTGCCGCTCACCAAGCTGATTATTCGTCAATCTGCTTTACCTCCGGGAAGAGGCCGAAGAGTTCAGCGTCTATCTTGTCGGTCACGGTCTGGAAGTCTTCCGGACGATTCTCGAACTTGATGTTGTCCACATCGATGACCAGAAGATGGCCGTCATATTTTGAGATCCAGTCATCGTAGCGTTTGTTGAGGCCCGTGAGGTAGTCAATTCGGATGCTGCTCTCGTATTCCCTGCCCCTCTTCTGGATTTGCGCCACGAGATTAGGAATCGTGGATTTCAGGTAAATCAGAAGGTCAGGCTTGCTGACAAGAGACATCATCAGATCAAACAGATCTGAATAGTTCTCGAAATCGCGGGTACTCATCAGTCCCATGTCGTGAAGGTTAGGGGCGAATATGCGGGCGTCCTCGTAGATCGTCCTGTCCTGAATGATGACATCGCTGCATCTTGAGATGTCCACGACATCCTTGAACCTTTTGTTCAAGAAATATATCTGGAGATTGAACGACCAGCGCTCCATGTCAGCGTAGAAATCGGAAAGATAAGGGTTGAAGTCAACCGATTCGAACTTAGGAGTCCAGCCGTAATGGGCCGCCAGCATCTTTGTCAGCGTGGTCTTGCCACTGCCTATGTTGCCTGCTATCGCGATGTGCATATCCTTGATGTTTATTTTGTTCCGTTATATTACACAGGAAACGTTCATATTCAGAACAATCCTCTACAAAAATAACATTATTTTTCCAATGGGAAAAGTCCGTAGAGTTCCGCATCTATGCGGTCGGTGATGGAGGCGAAGTCCTCGGGACGGTTCTCGAAATCGAGATCGTCCGCCTCGATGGTCAAGACCTTGCCGTCATATTCATCGATCCACTTTTCATAGCGGTCGTTCAGGCCGCTGAGATATTCAAGGCTCATGGTCTGCTCGTAGTCGCGGCCGCGCTTCTGGATCTGAGCCACGAGGTGAGGCACCGACGACTTGAGGTAGATCAGCAGGTCGGGTTTCTTGACCGTGGCGGCCATCACGTTATAAAGATCCATGTAGGTCTCGTAGTCGCGTTTGGTGAGGTTGCCCATAGCGTAGTTGTTGGCCACGAAGATGTGCACGCCCTCGAAGAGTGTCCTGTCCTGGATGATGACATCCTTGCTCCTGGCGATTTCAAGCACGTCCTTGAATCTTTGGGCAAGGAAATATGTCTCCAGATTGTACGACCAGCGCGGGATGTCTTTATAGTAGTCCTCCAGATAGGGGTTGTAGGTCACCGACTCGTACTTCGGTGTCCATCCGTAATGGGCGGCGAGCATCCTTGTGAGGGTGGTCTTGCCGCTGCCTATATTGCCTGCAATTCCTATGTGCATTGTATAATTATCTATTTCTTCAGTCGCTTCGACAAGCTCAGCGGCCGATGGGATCGATCTCTATTCCGTCACCGTCCCAGTCAGGGTCTTCCTCCGGCTCGTTGAACGGCTGGAGGAACGGGTTGTGGGTTCTTTCGTCAGCGATCGTGGTACGGCGCCCGTGACCCGGAAGCACATCCACATCACCCGGCAGGCCCATCAGTTTGTCCATCACACTGACGATCTCCATGTCGTAATCCCCGCCAAGATGGTCTGTACGCCCGATCGTGCCGGCGAAAAGAGTGTCGCCGCTCAGCAGCACCTTGTCCGCCTCGCAATAGTAGCAGACACAGCCCGGTGTGTGCCCGGGAGTGGTAATCACCTTGAACGGCGCGCCTTCCAAAGTGTCCAGAACATCCCCGTCCTTTATGTCCACAGTCTTGATCTGCGAAGAATCCGGAGCCGTCAGCCCGAAATCCCTCACGGCGTTCTGGTTGTTGTCCAGCACGATCTTGTCCTCCGGCGACATCAGCACCGGCACTGAATATTCCGCCACGACCTTCAACACCCCGTGAACGTGGTCAAAATGCCCGTGGGTCAACCACACAGCCTTGGGTTTCAACCCCTCGGCAGCGATAAACTCCTTGAGCCTGCCGAACTCCTCCTGCCAATAGCACCCTGGATCCACAATCACACAATTTCCGGCAGCATCCCAAAGCACGTAGCAGTTCTCCCGGAAAGAATTGAATATAAATGTCTTGATGTTCAGTTGATGATCCATAAGCTAATGTCTTTTAAGTTTATTACGATCCGGATCAAATAAAGCCAGTTGAGCCCCGTGTCTGGACCAATAATCATCGTATGACACGTGCTCTATCTTTTTCGAAGGTGACAAACCTTCATCCTTGTATTGAATATATTCATTTATCGCGCGACCCACAAAACGAGCAAGATTCACGGGAACAGCGTTACCTATCATCTGCTCCTTATCAGTCTTGTTTCCCAGAAAAATGAAGCCCTCCGGAAACGTCTGAACACGACTGCGCTCCTCGGTCGTCAACGGACGTATGCCATCCAAAGAACTCACCGGGTCTCCGGAATGTAGTTTATATCCCTTAGGCATAGGCCTGTTCACACCTCTTATCGTTGGGCTTGGCTCATAAATGCTGAATATACCACGACGGATGTAACTTCTCGGATGTCTGTAATAATATTCAAAATCAATGGTATCACCGAAATATTCAGCCATCGTCAGTGGTTTTTCAGCAAGGTTTTTTTCGATGAATGGCAACATAAAGCCATCCTCTTCACCCAACTTCCCTATCATAAAGAAACGCTTGCGAGCCTGCGGCACTCCACACAAGCTTGCGTCAAGGACATATTGGGTCATCCCATACCCGGCCTCTTTGAATATTCCTTTGGCCTCTGTCAATTTGTTGGTCTTGACTATACGGGCGACATTCTCCATCACAAACCACTCTGGATGAACCTCTGCGATAATCTTCGCATAGCTGACGGTCAAGTTGCCGCGACCATTATCCTCATTTCGCTTTCCTGCCGAAGAGAAATCCTGACAAGGAGGCCCACCGATAATCATTTCGGGTTCAAATTGCGTCACTGCCCTCACAGATGAATCCACATCGCTCAGGTCTGATTTGATCACCGGGTGACTGAAATTCGCCCTATACACATCAAGAGCCTTGTCCCAATTATCCATGCCGGCCACGACATTATGGCCAGCCAGTTCAAAGCCCTTGCTCATTCCTCCGCAGCCGCAGAACAAATCCACTACAACCATAACTCCACTAATCAAATAAATCGGGACTATTCACGATCACAGCGTCAAAACGCCGCTCCGGGCTCAACAGATTCTGTCCTCCGCCCAAAATGATATTCTTGATCTCACTCTTGCCAACGCGAGGGTGTGTGAGCTCCGGAGAGTTCAAAAGTCTCCAAGTCGCTTTGCCCGGAATAGCGAACGCTTTATCATTGGCATTGCCATAAGAGTGATCCTTGACTATTCTGATATAATCAAATGAGTCATAATCAACATAATCCTTAAGCATAAGATAAATCCAGATCAGGGATCTCTGGAAACGCGAGATTTCAGAGGCACTGATGTCCCCACCTGTATAACACATATGCATGATGGCAAGGTTTGACCAGACAAAAACATCCAGGCAATCCTCAGCCAGCTTTCCGTTTATCATCTTCCATACAGGTTGGACAACTAGCGGAGATTGTTTATTGCAGATCAGTTTAGCGACACTGGCCACAGCTGATTCTATTTTCATATAATGAGGCAGAACCTCACCAGCCTCTCCCCAATGATTGATTTTAGGGACAGTGTTCAAGATTCTGCGCAAAGTGTTCTTGTCTGCGTCCGATTGAAATTGCTCACAAATGCTGCAAGCCAAAAAACAGATTGTCGGAGGCCTTACCACAATCTCACAACTGAATTTCTCCTCTGAAAGTTTTTTTGTTGTGTTGTCAGGCAGCGCGGTTAGTTTTACTTCCAAACCGATAAGATTCTCATTGGTGGTGCGGTTCACCATCACAAGATCTATCTTTTCGCGATTTCCTGTGTAATACTTCTCAAATGCGGAGAAACCAG
Source organism: Bacteroidales bacterium UBA1077 (assembly GCA_002314195.1). GTDB lineage: Bacteria > Bacteroidota > Bacteroidia > Bacteroidales > UBA932 > Cryptobacteroides. Next base: position 35,019 of record DCCQ01000018.1, read on the forward strand.
ACTCAAAATTATAGAAGGCATCTTCTGAAAGAGGATCTATCCCGTACAAATCCGCACCGGATATATACTTATGGACCAGATTATTATCTTCATCGACACAAAGGTAAACAGGTTCAATCCCCTTGTTTGACATATAAGCTACAAGAGAAGCAGGAAAAGAACTATTGAATATATTCTTTCCCCAATTAGCCTCTTTTGTGTAATCCCTGCTGGAATGTCTTTGTCCAAACAGGCCAGGTTTAATATCTTCCATCATACAGCACAAGCTCAACAAATGAAGTTTAAACTTTGTTTAGAAACAAAGATACATATTTTCGTTAAATTTGCGGAATAAAGCGGAAACGATGAGCAAGAAAGAATATATCGAGATCCGGGGGGCGGAAGCGCATAACCTCAGGGGGGTGAACGTGGACATTCCCAGAGGGGACTTGGTGGTTGTGACGGGACTTAGCGGCAGCGGGAAATCCTCGCTGGCGTTCGACACTATCTACGCGGAGGGGCAGAGGCGGTACATGGACACGCTCTCGACCTACGCCAGGCACTTCATGGGAGTACTGGAAAAGCCCGAAGTTGAGAGCATCACGGGGCTGAGTCCGATCATCGCGATAGAGCAGAAAACAACGGGGAACAACCCTCGCTCGACCGTCGGAACTATCACCGAGATATTCGATTTCCTGCGCCTCCTTTACGCCAGGGCCTCACGGGCATATTCACCGGTCACGGGCAAAGAAATGGTGCGCTACACCGACGCGCAGATCGTGGACCTCATAATGAATGAATATAAGGGGAAGAAGTGCTACCTGCTTGCTCCGCTGGTTGTGGGCCGCAAGGGACACTACCGCGAACTGTTCGACCAGCTCCGCAAGCGCGGCTACACCGATGTCAGAGTGGACGGGAATATCCTCCCGCTGAACGAAGTGGAGGCTCTGGACCGCTACAAGAGCCATTTCATCGAGCTGGTTGTGGACAAGCTCAAGCCTTCGGAGGGTGACGAGAAGCGGGTCCGGGACTCCGTGATGACAGCGCTGAACCTCGGCAAAGGCTCGGTCGCCCTGCTGGAGTTCGGCTCTGACAAACTCCGCCATTTCTCCAAGCATCTTGTCGATCCTGATTCGGGAATATCCCTGCAGGAGCCGGCGCCACACTCTTTCTCATTCAACTCCCCAGAAGGCTACTGCCCTCATTGCAAAGGCCTTGGAATGATAGTGGATGTGAATATGGACACGATCATCCCGGACCGTTCTGCCTCGATAGCGGACGGTGGGATAGTTCCGCTGGGGAAGATGCGCGAGACCAAGAAATATGACGTGATCCGCTCCATAGCCCGGAAATACAACTTCTCCCTGTACGACCCCATCGACTCGATTCCCGACGAGGCGATATCCCACATCATATTCGGAAGCGACGAATTGTTCCGTGTCGGGGAAGGCGGCATGTCCGAAATGGTCACGTTCGACGGAATCGTGGAGGACATCGATGACAAGATTGTGTGTCCTGTCTGCCATGGCACCAGACTGAACGAGAACGCCCTCTGCTTCAGGATTGACGGCAAGACCATCGCAGAGGTGGCCGCCATGGAGATGACCGAGCTCAAGTCCTGGTTCGCGTCCCTGCCGGGGAAGCTGAACACAAGAGAGAACAACATAGCCCGTGACATCCTCAAGGAACTCAACGAAAGGGTTCAGTTCATGCTGGACGTAGGCCTTGACTATCTGTCACTTGATCGCCCGACAGCTTCGCTTTCCGGCGGCGAGGGGCAGAGAATCAGGCTCGCCACGCAGATCGGCTCGAAGCTCGTCAACGTCCTCTACATACTGGACGAGCCGTCAATCGGGCTGCATCAAAGGGACAACCGCAAGCTGATCAATTCATTGAAAGAGTTAAGAGACGAGGGCAATTCCGTGATGGTCGTGGAACACGACTACGAGACTATGATGAATGCCGACTGGCTGGTGGACGTTGGTCCCGGCGCTGGTGAAAAAGGCGGAAGAATATGCCTGAACGCCCCTCTGAAGGCTCTGATGGAATATTCATCGGACAATGGGAAAGTGCCGGCTTCGCTGGATAAGGAGACCGCCCGGCACTGCATATTCGGAAAGTCAAAGACTCTGGATTACCTTCAGGGGAAGGATTCCATTCCGGTACCGTCCGTACGCCGCACAGGCAGCGGCAAGTTCCTCAGCATCAAGGGCGCCCGCGGCAATAACCTGAAGAACGTGTCTGTGAACTTCCCGCTGGGATGCTTCATCGGAATCAGCGGAGTCAGCGGAAGCGGCAAGTCAACGCTCATCAACGAGACTCTGATGCCGATTCTCAAGAACAAGTTCTACAGGGCGAAGATGCGTCCTTTGGCCTACGATTCGATCGAGGGTGTCGAGAACATCGACAAGCTGATCGAGATCGACCAGAGTCCGATCGGACGTTCGCCGAGATCGAACCCGGCCACATTCACGGGTGTGTTCAACGACATCCGCAACCTGTTCGCCGACACTCCTGACGCAAAGGTGCGCGGGTTCAAGGCCGGGCGGTTCTCGTTCAACGTGGCCGGTGGCCGCTGCGAGGCCTGCAAAGGTGCCGGTATCAAGGTCATAGAGATGAACTTCCTGCCGTCAGTAAATGTGCTTTGCGACGAGTGCAGGGGCAAGAGGTACAAGGAGGACACACTGGCCGTGCATTACAAGGGCAAGAGCATCAACGATGTGCTTGAGATGCCGATCAGCGAGGCCTACGAGTTCTTCAAACCGATTCCGTCCATCGCCCAGAAACTGAAGGCGTTGGTCGATGTAGGCCTCGGCTACGTTCATCTCGGCCAGTCAGCCGTGACGCTTTCCGGAGGTGAGAGCCAGCGTATGAAACTGGCCGCCGAACTATTCCGCAAGGCCACCGGCAACACCCTGTACATTCTGGACGAGCCGACGACAGGACTTCATTTCGAGGACATCAAAGTGCTGCTGAGCGTCCTCCAACAACTTGTCGATCAAGGCAACACGGTAATAATCATCGAGCACAATCTGGATGTCCTCAAGAGTGTCGATTACATCTTCGACCTCGGCCCCGACGGAGGACGAAGAGGCGGCCGGATTGTCGCCCAAGGCACCCCTGAAGACCTCTCCCGGAACCCAGCCTCCGTCACCGGCCCGTTCCTCAAGGAGATTCTCGGATAGGAAAAGTGTAGATTCGCATTGCGAAATTCTGTGGAAAAGTGTAGATTTGCAGGGTAATATTTCACAGAAAAGTGTCAAATAAATGCTACACAGAAAGATAGAAGGATACCTTGAGGACCATCTAAAGTCCGAGACTGACCGGATTCTGATTCTGGAAGGAGCCAGACAAGTAGGCAAGTCGTTCATAATACGCAGAGCAGGAGAACGATTGTACGAGAACTTCATCGAAATCAATTTCGTGAAAGATGACGAAGGGCCTCAGTTGTTCAAGGAGATCAGAACCACCGAGGAATTCTACTTTGTTTTGAGTTCAATCCACGGCAAGAATCTTGACTCCTATAAGAATACGCTTGTCTTTCTTGACGAAATCCAGCACTACCCACAGTTTCTCACCCTGCTGAAATTTCTCCGGGAAGACCATAGGTTCCGTTTCATAGCGAGCGGCAGCCTATTAGGACTTACTTTACGGGAAACAACTTCTATCCCCGTCGGCAGCATCATCATAAAATCAATGTACCAACTTGATTTCGAAGAGTTTTTGCTTGCAAACAACTTCGGCTCTGACACGCTGGCGACACTCAGGCAAAAGATGGAGAAAGGTGAAAGCATAGACGTGGCTATGCACAATTATCTTATCGACCAATTCCGGCGCTATCTTCTTGTCGGAGGAATGCCGGATGCCGTGAATGAATATCTTGCCTCACATAATATCGTAAAAGTCAGAGAAGTACAGGAAAGCATAAGGACTCTCTACGAAGTCGATGCGACAAAATACGAGGAAGACAACAATAAGTCACTTCTCATAAGGCGTATCTACAATATGATTCCGTCACAGATGGAAAACAAGAAAAAAAGAATTGTGGCAAAAGACATACGGGGCAAGGTTGGAGACAGGTTCGACAACTACCGGGAAGAATTCGAGTACCTGACATATTCAGGAATCGCCCTTAATGTCAACTCCATATCGAACCCCAAGTACCCTCTGTCCGAGTCCGTCCACAAGAATCTTCTCAAGCTCTATCTGAACGATGTCGGACTACTTACGGCACAACTCTACAGAAACAATGTCCGTCCGGTTCTTTCGGACGAGGAGGGTGTGAACCTTGGTTCCGTCTATGAAAGTGTCATCGCTCAGGAACTAAAGGCGCACGGACACAATCTCTTCTATTACGACAACAAGCAGAAAGGAGAGGTCGATTTTCTGATTGATGACTATAAGAATACAAGCGTTCTGCCGATCGAGGTCAAATCCGGGAAGAATTATACCATCCACAGCGCCATTGACAACCTGCTGAGTGTTTCAGACTACAACATCAAATCCGGACTCATCCTGTCAAACTCCCGAGAGATACGCACTTCCGGAAAGATAACATATATGCCTGTCTATTACATTATGTTCATCAATGCCGATCAGGTTGATGAAAGCCGGATCTACTTTTAACGCAACCACGGTTACTGTAACCGCCGTTACAATAACAAGAAAGCAAAAGACACACAATGTAACCGTGGCGGTCAAGAGGTTGAAAATCAATAAAAAGACACACCCTCCTTCTACCCGATACGGGCAGGAGGAGGGTGCGTCATAATATTCATTTACAGGAGCTTGCGCTCCACGGCATCTATCGTTCCCAGGCGAGGGCGGAGGCACCGAGGATGGCGGCGTCTGACTCTTTGAGCTGGGAGTAGACGAGCTGGACCTTGTTCTTCCAGAGAGGGAGGACGTTGTCGTTCATCGAACGGAGAATCGGTTCGGTGAGGAACTCCTTGCTTCTGGCGAGACCGCCGAAGAGGACGATGGCCTCTGGAGCGGAGAACGCGATGAAGTCTGCGAAAGCCTCTCCGAGGAGAGTGCCGGTATATTCAAAGATCTTGATGGCAAGGGCATCGCCTTCCTTCGCGGCCTCGTAGACATCCTTCGAGGTGATGTTGTCAAGGCTGCGGAGAGATGACGGCTCATTGCTCATGTCAAGCCACTCACGGGCGGTTCTGGCGACTCCGATCGCAGAGCAGTAGGTCTCAAGGCAACCGTTTTTGCCGCAGTTGCAGTGGCGGCCGTTGTGGCGCACGATTGTGGTGTGGCCAAGCTCACCGGCGAATCCGTCGTGGCCATAGACCATCTCGCCGTTGATGACGATTCCGCTGCCGACACCGGTGCCGAGGGTGATCATGATGAAATTTTTCATTCCCCTCGCAGCGCCGTAGGTCATCTCACCCATCGCGGCGGCGTTGGCGTCATTGGTGAGGGTCACAGGGATTCCGCCCATCGCCTCGGTAAGCATCTTCGCGAAAGGTATCGACCCGGCGCGTCCCCACGAAAGGTTCACAGCGTTCTCAACCTCTCCGGTGTAGTAGTTGGCGTTTGGGGCTCCGACTCCGATTCCACGGATCTGGCCCTCAGCGTTGGCGTCAGCGATTATCTTCTTCAAAGCAGTCGCCAACTCCGCTATGTAAGGTTCGACCTCAGTGTAGGAGTCCGAACGGATCACCGTCTGTGCCAGCACTGTGCCGCGGGCATCGACCACACCGCATTTGGTGGTCTGACCACCGACATCTATTCCTATTACTAAATTCTGTTCCATAATTTTTATGATTAGTCCCGGCAAATCATGTTTACCGGGACTGATTACCAATTAAGCTGTCTTTTTTACTTTGGAACCGAAGAGGGCGTACCAGAGGATGTAGGCAACAGCGATGATGACAACAACATAGCTGACAAGGTAGCCTGAGAAATCAGCGACAGCACCCTGGATGAGAGGAAGGATACCTCCACCGCAGACCATCACCATGAACAGACCGGAAGCGATTGAGGTGTATTTGCCAAGTCCCTCAACAGCAAGGTTGAAGATGGCTCCCCACATGACTGAGGTACAGAGACCGCAGAGAATGAAGAACATCACACCGATAGGAATCTCAGCAAGGGAGAACGAAAGCTGCGAGGTGATAGCTGGGAACTTGACGGTTGTCGTGTCTCCAAGTATCATTCCAAGGAGAAGGAATACGATAGCGACAGTTCCGACAAATGCAACCATGGCGCGGCTGGAGACCTTGCCACCCACGGAAGCACCTACAAGACGACCTACAAGCATAAGGAACCAGTACATTCCGACGATTGTTCCGGCCACTGCGGCGCTGACGCCAAGTTCCGGTGTCATTGTCATATACAGATTAACGAAATTAGGGATTCCGACCTCGACTCCGACATACAGGAAGATCGCGATGATTCCTAGAACGAAGTGTCTGAACGACAGCGCGCCCTTGACATTCTCACTGAGGGTGAGCTTGCTGGAGTCACCGGATACGGCCGTAGCCTCGTGCTCTGGCTCAGGAATCTTAGACACGGCGATGATGAGAAACGCAAGCGCGAATATACCCATGGCAATGAAAAGCGCCGGGTTCGCGTCGGAGATCTGAGTGTCATTCGCAACGTCACCGATGAGGTAACCTACAAGAACCGGCACGATAGTGGCGCTCAGCGAATTGCAGGACCCTCCCCACTGAATGAGCTGGTTGCCTCTGTTGCCGCCTCCGCCAAGGGTGTTGAGCATAGGGTTGACAACCGTGTTGAGCATGCACATTGAGAAACCTGAAACGAATGCACCGAGAAGATAGACGGCGAAGCTGCCGGCGATTCCTGAAAGGAATGTGATGCCGACTCCGATGAAGCCTACGGTCACTGCCGCGAGAGCTGTGAACTTGTAGCCTTTCTTGGACAGAATCATACCGGCTGGCAGACCCATGAACGCATAGGCGATGAAGTTGGCCGCATTGCCCAGCTGGGACATGAAGTTTGACGCCGCGAACTGCTGCTTCACGATGACCCCGAACGGATTCTGGAATCCGGTCACAAAGGAGATCATCGCAAACAGGAAGAACATGATCACAATAGCGAAGATGTTACCTTGTTGTTTTTTTTCCATTTGTAAGATGTTTTATGTTATCGAAAATAATTTCGTGGCATATTCCACAAATTTAGCAAATTAATTTCAAATTTGACCGAATGGCTTTAAAAATCCGTCTTGCGGAATGAGCTTTATAGGATTATTGCTAACTTTGAGCAAAGAAAACAATGAATATGAAAACGATAATCGATGTTAACGCCCATCTGCACACACCGTACTCATTCAGCGCCTTCAAAGACGTGAGGCAGGCTCTTGACATGGCCGCCGCGGAAGGTGTCGGAGTGGTGGGAATCAACGACTTCTACAGCCTTGACGGCTACAGGGAGTGGAATGACGAATGCGCCGCAAGGCATCTCTACCCTCTTTTCAACATTGAGTTCATCTCTCTCAACAGTGAGGATCAGGCAGCGGGACTGAGGGTCAACGACCCGAACAATCCCGGGCGCACCTACCTTAGCGGGAAAGGGGTGGCTTATCCGGTGATTCTCCGCGAGAAAGAGGCTCAGATGCTTGCCGATGTGAGGGCGGAGTCCAACGCCCAGGTCGAGAGGATGTGCGCGAAACTCAACGCTCACCTTGACAACGTAAAGGCAGGGTTTGGTGTTGATTTCAGAAAGGTTGTGAAAGATATGACCAAAGGGTCAGTCCGAGAGAGACATCTTGCCAAAGGATTGAGACACGCGGTGGAGTCGAAACATAAAGAGACCGGTGACAGGCTCGCCCTCTACGAAAGAATCTTTGGAGGGCAGCCGCTGAAATCCGCTCCGGACAACGAAGCGGCGGTGGAGAACGAGATCAGAAGCAAGCTGCTCAAGGCCGGAGGCGCGGCTTTCGTGCCGGAGGATCCGAAGGCGTTCCTGCCGATGGAGACCGTCTGCCAGATCATCAAGGCTGCCAGGGGAATCCCGACCTACCCGTTCCTCGCTGATGATGCGAATGGCAACTTCACCGACTTCGAGGGAGATCTCCAGAAAGCGGCAGACACGCTGAAAAAGCGCGGCATCAAATCGGTGGAATTCATCACGACCCGCAACACGACCGCCGTGCTTGAGGAATATTCCGGCTACCTTCAGGACGAGGGTTTCATCGTCACTTTCGGCTCGGAGCACAACACCCCGGCGCTGGAGCCGATCCGTCTGCGCACACGCGACAACGCCGAAGGACTCAGCGAGAAACTGCGCGAGACCAACTACCGCGGAGCGTGCGCGGTCGCTGCACATCAGGCGGGTCTTGGATCCATCGAAGCGGGAGACGAGCTGATCCGCAAGACCTTAGGCATTTAGGAATATGCCGGTTCGGCAGACAGAACACATAACTAAGACACGAATATGACACAGATTGAAGATCTTATCGCGATTTCCCGGAAGTTCGGACAGGACTCCAGGTTCGTGATCGCAGGAGGTGGAAACACTTCCTACAAGAATGAGGATAAGCTTTGGGTGAAGGCCAGTGGCCATGCACTCGCAACGATAACTGAGGACGGTTTCGCTGTCCTTGACAGGGCCCTTCTGAATCCGATGGGCGAAAAGGCTTACAGTGATGACACGACGCTCCGTGAGGAGCAAGTCAAGAACGACCTCGCGATCGCCTGCCTGACAAAGGACAGAAGGCCGTCCGTGGAGACATCCCTGCACAACTGCATGGGATTCGCCTTTGTGGTTCACCTCCATCCTACCCTTGTCAACGGCCTGATGTGCTCGGTGAACGCCGAGGCGTCCTGCAAGGAACTCTTCCCGGAAGCACTTTACATTGAATATACGGACCCTGGCTACACGCTTTTCAAGAAAGTCTATGACCGGATAAAAGCTTACAAGGCAGCCCACGGCAAGGAGCCGCAGGTGATATTCCTCCAGAACCACGGAATATTCGTGGGCGGTGACACCACGGCGGAAATCGAGGGAATATATTCAGGGATCATTGAGAAACTTGAAGGCAAGGTCGCGGCTCTTCCAGAGGGAGACACCGTTGTCTCTGAGACCGTCACGGATGTCGTTCCGGCTATCCGGCAGATGCTCTCACGCTCCGGCAGGGGGTTCAAAACCTTGAAAATCACCAAGAACGCTCTTGTGGACTTTTTCATTGACGGTCGCTACGAAAAAATAGCCAAGCCGTTCACACCGGACATCATCGTGTACTGCAAAAGCGTCTACATATTCATTGACGCTGTGTCGGACGAGGAGATTCTGAAGCAGGCTGAAGAGAAGATCGAGGATTTTGTCAGCGAAAGGGGTTACACGCCTAAGGTTCTGCTGATCAAGGGAATCGGCCTCGTGGCCGTGGGAGATAACGCCAAGAACGCCCAGATCATCACCGATGTGTTCACCGATGCGATGAAGGTTGCTTTCTTCGCCCAAAATTTCGGTGGAGAACATCCGATGGAGCAGGCTTGGATTGACTTCATCGACAACTGGGAGGTTGAGAATTACCGCCGCAAAGTAGCCTCAAACGCATCAAAAGGTCGTGTGGAAGGCCGCACGATCATCGTGACCGGAGCCGCACAGGGATTCGGAGAGGGTATAGCCCGCGAGTTGATGGCACAGGGATCCAACATCGTGGTCGCCGACCTCAACGAGACGACCGGCGAGAAGACCGCCGCAAGCTTCAACGAGAAGGCCGGAGCCAACAAGGCCATATTCGTAAAGACTAATGTCGCAGACATGGAAAGCCTCCATAACCTGATGAGGGAAACCATCTTGAATTTCGGTGCGCTGGACGCGTTCGTCAGCAACGCTGGAGTGGTCCGCGCCGGTGGATTGGACGTGATGACTCCGGAGAACTTCGAATTCGTCACCAAGATCAACTACGAGGCCTACTTCTTCTGCGCCAAGGCCGCCTCTCACATAATGAAGATCGAGACAAAGTACGATCCTGAATATTTCGCTGACATCATCCAGGTCAACAGCAAGAGCGGACTGCGCGGCAGCAAGGCCAATTTCGCCTACGCCGGCGGCAAGTTCGGAGGAATAGGCTTGACCCAGTCCTTCGCACTTGAGCTCGCGCCTTACAGGGTGAAAGTCAACAGCATCTGCCCGGGCAACTACTACGACGGGCCGCTTTGGAGCAACCCGGAGAACGGGCTGTTCATCCAGTACCTCAACGCAGGGAAGGTCCCTGGAGCGAAGACGGTACAGGACGTAAAAGATTACTACCTCGCCCAGGTGCCAATGCGCAAGGGCTGCAACCCTGTGGACGTCTGCAAGGCCATCCTCTACGCCATCGACCAGACCGGAGAGACCGGACAGGCCATCCCTGTCACAGGTGGCCAGGTCATGCTGGCATAAATGTAAATCCGAGAAGCCACCTTGCATTCGAAAGAATCGAAGCGGCTTCCAATGTAATTCATTAATATTATGAAACAACTTGACGTAAATCTGATGCATCCAGCCGAGCAGATCGCAATCATCATCGGCAGGATCTATCGCAGCGAGATGACCACCACCTCCGGCGGAAACCTCTCCATTATGGACGAGAACGGAGACATGTGGATCACTCCGGCAGCGATTGACAAAGGTTCGCTGACTCCTGCGGACATTATGTGCGTGAAGGCCGACGGCACCATCGTAGGCCCTCACAGACCTTCTTCCGAGTACCCGTTCCACAAGGCCATCTACAAGATGAACCCGCATATTCATTCTGTGATCCATGCCCATCCTCCAGGACTGGTGACATTCAGTATGGTCCATCAGGTGCCTGACACGAGCATAATTCCTCAGGCGCGAGAGACCTGCGGCCCGGTGGGATTCGCTGAATATGCCCTCCCGGGAAGCGAGCTTCTGGGGAAGAAGATTGTGGCTGAGTTCAAGAAGAATCCAGACTACAAGGCTGTCATTATGGAAAACCACGGAGTAGTGGTTGCCGGTAATGACATCGCCGACGCTTACCAGAGATTCGAGACCCTTGAGCTTTGCGCCCGCACTATCCTGAACGCCAAGACTTTGGGCGAGCCTAAGTACCTCAGCGAGGATCAGATACTCCAGCATGAGAAAGCTGTCAACACTCCGTTCCAGCACTTCATGAACGTCACCCACCCTTCAGATGAAAGGGCAATCCGCTCTGAGATCTGCAAGATTGTCCGCAGGGCATGCTCGCAGGGCCTTATGTGCAGTTCTTACGGCACTGCATCCGTGCGCTGGAGAGGCAATGACTTCCTCATCACCCCGTCCAGCATGCAGCGTTGGGATCTTGAGCCGGAGGACATCGTTCAGGTAAAGGACGGAATGGTTGAGGCGGGAAAGAACGCAAGCCGTTCGGTAGCGCTCCACTATGAAATCTACCGTCGCAACCCGAAGGTCAACTCGATCATCTTGACACAGTCCCCTGCTCTTATGGGATTCTGCACGACCGGAGTGAAATTCGATGTACGCACCATCCCCGAAAGCTGGATATTCCTTCAGGACATTCCGACATTCCCGTTCGGAAGCCAGTACAACGAGCATCTGCCCGAACTCGCCGATGAGTTCAAGCACAGGCCGTTCGTGATGCTGGAGAACGATTCTGTTGTGGTGACAGGTGATCAGCTGATCAACACGTTCGACCGCCTTGAAGTGGCCGATTTCAGTGCCCGTTCGCTGATCCTTGCCGCTCCGCTCGGCAAGCTGAACCCGATCACCGATGAGGAGATCGAGGAACTCCGCGTGGCGTTCCACGTGGGAGAATAGTTAAAGCAGACATATACTGCCTCCGGTGGTCCTCCCCACTTCGTGGGTCCCCTCCCTCTTCGGGAGCCAAAGCCACCTACGGCAGTATATGTCTGCTTTAGCCAAAGTATAACTGTAAAACAACTGCCACTTAGAGATACTCTGCGACCGGAATGACATATTCAAAGGCCGCAAGTCGTATCAGACCTTACTCGCCGGCGATGATCTTGGCGTCCTCCTTACGGTCTATTCCGACACGCTTCTCGAAGCGCTCGCGCCTTTCGAGGAGGGCTTCCTTATGACGGATAACCCAATTCTCAATGTAGATGGCCGCGCAGGAGAGGAAGAAGTAAATGATCGTCTGAAGCACCATCGCCTTCATCTGCACATCAGCGGCTCCCATGTCACCACCCGCAGTGCTGAGGTTGATGAAGCCCTGCGCTCCGAATGTTGACGGAAATATGTAGGAGAACCATTTCCAAAACTCAGGGAATGCGATTGTCGGCCAAGAGCAGCCTGTCAGGAACAGTGCCACCGGAGACATCGCAAGGAAAAGCACGAAAACGGACTCTCTTCTTGTGATCAGTGTGCTCCATGTCATGCTGAAGAACACACAGTCCGTGATGAAGAACACCAGCAATGCCAGCACGTCATGGAACTCCCCTCTTTGAGGGATTCCGAATATGGCCGGCACGATGAATGCGATGTACATGCCCACGGCAAGGTACAACAGCCAGTAGGCTCCTCCACGGCCAAGAACCACACGTCCGACACCGTGTCCTTCAAGTCTGTCAGGAAGCGAGGCGAAGCTGCGGTTCCTCTCCCTTGCGGTTCCGACCAGCAGCGACATTCCGTAGAACAACGTCTGCTGAATGATGATCATCAGAATGGCCGAAATCAGGAAGAAACTGTAATTGAAGGCCCTGTTGTACGGGTTGTTGTCCTCGTACCCAAGCGGTTTCACGGTCTGCGAAATCTGTTGTTCAGACATACCGGCTGAGGCAAACCTCTGCATCTGAATCTGCCCGACCTCGTGCAGCATCACAAAGTTGGTGGCCATCAGGGCGTTCTTGTAGTATAGGAAACTACTCATGTCCGCATAGACGGAGAATGTCGCAGTCTCATTTCTCGCAAGTTTCTCGGTGAAATCAGAAGGGAAATAGATGATACCGTTGACCTTGCGTTCCTGCATCATCTTTTCCGCCTCGGCCATATTCACACATTTGGCGGCGACCTCCACCTCCCTGGAGGCATCTATCTCCCTTATGAAGCGATGGCTGTCCGGGCTGTCACAATTGTCAACCACCGCGACCGGTGTGTCCGAAAGGATACCGTTCAGATAGACGACATTGTACAACAGCGGATAGGCCAGACCCGCGACAAGGAAAATCAGCAGCACACCACTGTCAGAGAAAATCTGTCGGAACTCATGACAGAATATGCCCCAGAAGTCCTTGATCCATGTTTTTAAGTATGAATATTTCATGTCACTTAGTCTTTAGGGAAGTTCTGATGAACATAAGCCTTCTTCAGTCGTGTCAACCCGATGAGAGGCACGAGGATGAACAGAAGCAGATATATCGCCTGCTTCCACCATCCGGCGAACCCTGCTCCGAAAAAGGCCTCCTGAACATAGAATTCATAGTAATGCCTCAGCGGGAACGCGGCGGCTAACCCCTGAATGTAAGGTGGCATCGCCTCAATCGGAAGTGTAAATCCTGAAAGCGAGAATCCTAGCACGCTGTAAAGGGCACCGATACTCAAAGCCAACCTCGGCACCGGGAGCATCTCAAGGATGAAGATCGCGACCGCTTCACTAGCTAAAATCATCAAGAATATTCCCAAGAACATGTTCCAGATTGATCCGGCTAGCGGGAAATGCAGCCGATGGTACATCAGCAAGATAAGGATCAGCCCTAACGCTGAGAATGTCAGTGTCCAAACAAGCAGCTTGCCGGCAATTGCGGAAACAATGGAACCTCCCGAAGTCTGAAGCAGATGACGGGAAGTACCGTACTTCAGCTCTGCACCTAATGAATATATCAGGACGATTATCACTATCATTTCCAACACTCCCGGCAGAAGAACACTGCTCAGGTAATAGCCATAGTTGGTCGTGGTGTTGCCGATCTGATGCAAATCCACATTGACAGGCTGGATCATGCCCATGATCTGGCTGTCATTGTAACCTCTCGCCCTGAACGCCTCTCTCTGCACGGCTCCGTTGGTCAGGTTGACCATCGTGAGCAGATCCTTCCATGCCAACGCTCCACTGACGAAGTACAATCCGTTGACATAGAACGTGATCTTAGGCTGTCTGTTTGCCTGGATGTCATCATTCATCCCTACCGGAACGACACACACAGCTGCAATCTTGCCTCTGTTCATGTCCTCTCTTGCAGCGGCGAACGAATCATAGTGGATGACCTTACCTAATTGAGTAGCATCCAACTGCTGACAGAAATTCCGTGAGGTTGAAGAATAATCATAATCCACAAGACCGATCGGAACATCACTAGGCAGGCCAGCCTTCAGAAATGTCAGAAAGAATATGGCGCAGAACGCGACCACGCCCACCGAACCCAGAAGATAGAGCGGACGCTGCCGGATTATCCTGAGTTCGCGGCGCGCTACCGCAATGATTCTCTGCCAATTGTTGTTCATGATTCCCTTATTTTACGATGGCGGACATGCCAGGACGGATTCCGTCAACTTTGACATCCGGAACAGCCCTGACCTCAAAAGTCTTGGCATCGTACATTCCTGTCTCCTTGGTCGCTTTCCATGTAGCGTAAGACTCTCGTACAGCAACATAGTTGACAGTTGCGGGAACCTCCTTGCCGTCAAGCGCCGGGATGATTACAGTAATCTTGTCACCCTGCTTCATGCCGTGGAGATAGTCCTCACGGACATTGAACGTGAACCAGATGTCGTTCAGATCGGTTACACTGGCAACAGGAGCGCCCTGACCGACAAGTTCACCGACCTTAGGAAAGACAGCAGAAATGATTCCGTCTGAAGGAGATGTCAGGTACAGCTCTCCCAAGTAAGACTCAACCTCCATCAACGCACCATTGGCTTGGTCAACAAGAGCCTGAGCTGAGGCCTTGTCCTCCGCGCGAGCGCCGTTCACCGCCATGTCATACTGACTCTTTGCGGCTTTTGTCTGAGCAACGGCTGCATCATACTTGGCCTTGACCTCATCGTATTTCTGGGCGGCGATCACTTTCTGGTCATAAAGTTTCTGAATCCTGTCGAAAGACTTCTTCATCACGTCTTCCTGCACGAGGGCTGTCTGATAAAGCTCGTAGGCGCCGGCTATCTGCTCCTTGCGGGCACCGTTCTGGGCTTTCCTGCTCTGCGCGCTTACGGCGGCCTTAACGGCGTTTGCCTGAGCAAGTTTCGCGCGGACCTCAGGAGAATCGATGAACGCTACCGTGTCTCCCTTGTGAACCATCTGGCCTTCCTTGACATACATCTCCTCGATTCTGCCAGGGACCTTGCCGGAGACTCTATATTCACTGGCCTCGGCCTCCCCCTGAATTACCAGTGGCTTCGGCTTTGAAACGAAATAGCCGATGATGGCTATCAGAAGAATGATCACAATAAGCGCCACAATGCCAATCACCAGATTGTAGCTTTTCTTTTCCTTTTCCATAATATTCTTAGTTTTTTATTATTATCTGTTGACTATTTTCCCTGAACGTGGTTGTTACCCTCGGCCTTGTTGAGGTTTGCCGCAAGCATCTGAAGTTCGATTCCCGCGTCAATATATTCAGAATGAGCCTTGAGCCATGCGGTCTGGGCGGCGAGGGCGATGTTCGTCTCGATCACACCTTCCTCGAAGCCCACTGTGGCGGTACGAAGGTTCTCTTCGGCGCTCGCAAGGTTGTTCTGAGCCATCGTGAGTTTTTCGAACGCCTCGCCTTCCTGCTTGCGGAGCTGGGTGACCTGAAGGTTGATCAAATTCTTGGCGTCCTCCAGCTGAGTCCTGTAAAGAGTTGCCTCAGCCTTTGCCTTACGTGTCTTGCTCAGAGCCTCGAAACCATGGAATATAGGAATATTGACCATCACACCGGCATTGAAGAAACCACCCCAATCCTTCTGGAAGCCATTCTTAAGATTAGGGTTGGTCACTGAATATCCCGCCATCAAAGCAATCTTCGGCATCATGTCGGCCCTCGCCACCCTAACCTTTCCGTCGTAAATCTTGGAGGCAAGCTCAAGACTCTTTGTCTCAGGTCTGTCGGCATAAATCTGTTCAAGATCCTTCCCTGCGCCCATCTGCGGAACAGGTATGTCGGAAAGTTCCTCGTCCGCAAGAACGATCTCAGAATTGAGATCAAGGCCTATCTGCTTGCAAAGCAGCATCTTCGCAAGCGTCAAACCATTGTCGGACTTTGTCTTGAGCATGTCCGCCTCATTGGCCTTCACCTTTATCTGAAGAGCGTCGGACTCAGTTGCCACTCCTTCCTTTACAGAGAGATCGACGTCATGCTCCATCTTGTGAAGCAGGTCGGCATAAGCGTCCGCAAGTTTCTTCTTGTTCGCGATGGAGACAATCTGCCAATATGCCTGGTCGACATCCACGATCACCTGCTGGTACTGCTGCTCGTACTGGGTTTTTGACAGTTCCTCTGCCAACTTGGCAATCTTGTTGGCCGCCACTATCTTTCCGCCCATGAACACAGGCTGCTGAACCGTCACTGCTCCGGCGAAGATATTCTGGAGATCAGGATGGAAGGCATCATCAATCTCTTTCCCCAATGCATTTATGGTCTGAGACATGTCAGTCTGGGACAACGCTCCGAGAACCGTCTGCCACATCGGGCTGTTGGCGTACTCAAGAGCCGCGGCCGGATTGGATTTGATGGCGGTCATAAGGTTCTGGGCGAAACTTTGGGTCTGCGAATGAACCAGAGTACCCATGTTCTGAAGTTTCTGGGAAGTGGCGTCGCTGACAAGGGCGATGTCATTGGCGTTGTATATGTATGCGCCGGTGGCCGAGATGTTCGGAAGATAATTCGCAAACGCTATCTTACGGTCGTAGCCGGCCATCTCGATCTTGGTTTCAGCCTGTTTCAAGGTCTTGTTGTTCTCGACCGCCATTTCGCGGCACTGTTCCAGCGTCAGAGTCTGCTGGGCATTCATCGCCACGGACATCAAAGCCATAGCGACCAATGTTGAGATTTTGACAATGTACTTGTTCATATTCATAAATTCTTGTTTTCGATTTTGCGTCAAGCGGTATGCTCCACTACAAATTAATTGCCAAATTTTACCATTAGTATGACCATTAGGATTCAACGATTATCAAAAGGTCGAATATTGCGAAATTTTGCAATAACAGGAATATTTTCTAATTTTGCCGTCGGACACTAAAAACATTTTATGACATGCCTGACTCTTTATTGAATATAGGCCTGAAGCAAATCAGGAAACTTGTCCCCGTCCAGAATGAAGTTCAGCTCGGAGATGACTTTTTCATCATGGACGTGAAGTACAGCGACAATCTTCAATTTCTGAAATATCCTTGCCGCAGCGATGCGTACATCGCGATTTTCTGCAAATCTGGAGGAATCAACGTTGAAATCAACCTGCGCTCCTACTCCGTGAGCAAGGGCACTCTGTTCGTCGGAACGCCAGGCAACATCATAAAGATCAACAAGCCGCCAATGGAGGACGACGATGATTTCGAGTTCATTGTCGTGGCCATTTCCAAGGAGTATCTTTCTAGCATAAGTTTCGACTTTAAGAAAATTTTCGATGACAGGCTGAAATTGCTGACAGAACCTTGCGTCCAACTTGACGACAGGAACATCGCTTTCTGTTCCAAGTATTTGGACTTGATCGGGGAGATACTGTCTTCAGACGTGCCGAACAAGAGAGAGGCTGTAGGCTCGCTGATCGCGTCTCTGTTCTACGTGCTTGGAGGACTAATGGAGAAGAGTGCGGCCAGAACCCCGGAACTGCCTGGCGCCACTGTCAACACGAGGGTAAAACTGATTTTCGAGCATTTCATGACACTCGTCACCGAGCATCACACATCGGAAAGGAACATGGCGTTCTATGCCAGTCATTTAGGTTTGACTCCAAAGTACCTTTCCAAGCTCATCAAGCAGGTCAGCGGCAGGTCGGCGCCGGACTGGATTGACTCGTTTGTGATTCTGGAAGCCAAGAATATGCTCAAATACACAGACGACAGCATCAAGGAGATTGTGTTCAAGCTACATTTCCCAAATCCGTCCGTTTTCTACAAGTTCTTCAAGGCGCACACCGGGATGACGCCGAGCGAATACAGGAATGGATAAGCATAGCCAGAATATCCCCTGGAGTGCGCCAGATAAGCGATTTTGCATTAATTTGTAAGCAAACAGAGGCTCTTTGATGAATGATTGACGTAAAAATCGTTTTAAAAATTTAACGAAATCCTTTGCATATTCAATAAATCTTGATACCTTTGTCCCTTGGACAGACAAAAGTTCTTTTTGTTGTCTATTTGTTAAGTTCGTTTTATATACAACAGGCCGTCGCTTTGGGGAAAGCGGCGGCCTATCAGTTTTGCCTTGCGGCAAAACTGATAGGCCGCCTTAATCCTTTCTCCTCCCGGTCCATGCGGGATAGCCACTATGGAACACGAGTGCCGGATTCCCTGAACCACTTGCGTCGCTCCGCTTCAAAATACCGATAAGGTACACCAGCAAGATCATAAGGAGAAAAACGACATTCCAGCAACAAAATGTTATCAGAACACTCCATTCGTAGCCAATGAATGACACCTAAGCGCAATAATGTCATCCAATACCTCCAATGACAACCTTTTAGTTTTCTTAAAAAGAAGAACCAGTCCTAAAAAGAAGGCCTCGCAGAGGATTCCTGCAAGGCCTTTTGCGGAGAGAACGAGATTCGAACTCGTGATACGGTTACCCGTATGCAGGTTTAGCAAACCTGTGGATTCAGCCACTCTCCCACCTCTCCGGATGTTCTGGCCGAACGGTTGTCAAACCTTTCATTGCTATATTTGGACTACAAAGATACAAATTTTTCTTGGAAACCAAGAAAAAAATGGCAAAAAACTATTCAGCAAAAAAGCCACCCGGATTCCGGATGGCTTCTGGAGCGGAAAACGAGACTTGAGCCCGCTGACGCGGGCGCGCGCCTTTCACGTTACCCCTCAGTCAGCTTCGCTGACAGCTCCCTCGGGAGCGGTCGCGAGTTCAAGTCGGAAACAGCAGCAAAAAAGCCACCCGGATTCCGGATGGCTTCTGGAGCGGAAAACGAGACTTGAACTCGCGACCCCGACCTTGGCAAGGTCGTGCTCTACCAACTGAGCTATTTCCGCAGACTTGTGACCCGTAGCATTGCTTTGGGATTACAAAGGTAGTGTTTTTTTCTTTTTCTGCAAACTTTTTCTGCAAAATTTCAAAAAAAACATAGTGCCGATTAATTTCAAGGTCATTGGAGTCAAAGACTATCAGAACAAACCGACATTCCACCTATGCTTATACTTCGACCGAAGTCTTGAATTCGGACAGGAAACGGAGATCGTTCTCGAAATAGTGACGGAGGTCGTTGACCTGCCACTTGAGCATCGCGATACGCTCCAGACCCATTCCAAAAGCGAATCCGCTGTACTTCTTGCTGTCGATCCCGGAAGCCTCCAGAACGTTCGGATCTACCATTCCGCAGCCCATGATCTCAAGCCAACCGGTTCCTTTGCAGATGTTGCAGCCCTTGCCGTGGCAGATGTTACAGCTCACGTCAATCTCGCTCGAAGGCTCGGTGAACGGGAAGTAAGAAGGGCGCATCCTGATCTGGGTGTCAGGGCCGAACATCTCGCGGGCGAAAAGCAGTATCGCCTGCTTGAGGTCGGCAAAAGTAACGTTCTCGTCAATGTAAAGACCTTCCACCTGATGGAAGATGCAGTGCGCGCGGGCGGAGATAGCCTCGTTCCTGAACACTCGTCCCGGACAGATCACACGGATAGGAAGCTTCATCGTCTCCATGGCGCGGACCTGAACGGAAGAGGTGTGGGTTCTCAGAAGCAGCGGATCCGGATGGCCGGCGGACACGAAGAAGGTGTCCTGCATATCTCTGGCAGGATGGTTCTGAGGGAAATTCAACGCCTCGAAGACATGGTAGTCATCCTCGATCTCCGGACCCTCGGCAACATCGTAGCCGAATTTTCTGAATATGTCCACAATCTCCTGGCGGACAATCGACACAGGATGCCTTGAGCCGAGCTCGAACGGAACCCCCGGCATGGACAAATCCTCCTTGGTGCCATCAGAGACACCCTCAGAGGATGTCTGCTCCTTGAGTTCGTCAATCCTGGCCTGCGCCGCCTGCTTGAGCTCGTTTATCTTGCGGCCGAACTCTTTTTTCAGATCCGGACCATACGTCCTGAACTCGTCAAAGAGTTTGGTGATCTCACCCTTCTTACCCAGAAGCCTTACCCTGGCCTCCTCGACTTCCTTGGCGGTCTTACAATTCAGCTCGCGGACATTCGCAAGCAGCTGTTCTATTCTTTCTTTCATAATATTCCTGGAATATTCCTACAAATTTAATCATTTTCCCGCAGTTTGGCGGAAGACTTTCCCATCTTCGCCTTTCTTTTTTCACGGGCTTTCTTGTCCCGAGCCGCGCCGCTCTTCAAATATTTCTCCCACTGATTGTCATTCAATACCTTACGAAAGGCGACATAAATATTCTCAGCCCACTTGTCGCTGGCCTTGGTGTAGATGTCATAATTAGAAACCTTCGCAGAAGACAGGCTGTTCATTTCCTCCTGCATGGCACGATAGTCATGATTCAGAATGGAATCCACATAGAAAACCTGCCAATCCTCCAGCCTGAGGGTCATCTCCAGACGGTCCACTTCCTTTTGAATATATTCAGACAGTTTCTTTTCCTGCTCTTCCGGGTTCTGCGGATTCTGTTGGGCGACCGCAGACAATGTCGAAATGGTCAGACAAACTACCGTAAGAAAAATATTTTTCATTATCTTTACATTTTATAATAGTGATAACAAAAATAAACAATAATACGTTAATTCCAAAATGGCTAAGAATTCAACCATCTATGCGTTCCTGGCGGTCATCGGCGCGCTGGCGGCATGCTTCAGGGCTGACGCCTGCACCAACATCATCGTGACAAGAGGAGCCAGCACCGACAACTCGAACATCATCTCATACGCGGCGGACTCGCACGTTCTCTACGGCGAACTGTACTTCCATCCCGCGGCGGACTGGAAAGCCGGATCGATGCTGGACATCATCAATTGGGACTCTTACAAGCCTATGGGGCAGATCCCGCAGGTGGCGCACACCTACAAGACAGTCGGGAATATGAACGAGCACCAGCTCATCATCGCCGAGACCACCTGGGGCGGAAGGTTGGAGTTGGAAGACACCTCCGCCATAATGGACTATGGCTCACTCATCTATGTCGCCCTGCAAAGAGCCCGCACAGCAAGGGAAGCGATCAGGGTCATCGTGGATCTGGCCAATGAATATGGCTACGCGTCCGAAGGTGAGACTTTCTCGATAGCGGACAAGGACGAGGCGTGGATCATGGACCTTATCGGCAAAGGATGCGAGATGAAGGACGGAAAAAACATCCGCAAGGGATTCGTCTGGGTGGCCAGAAGGATTCCAGACGGCTACATCTGCTCCCACGCCAACCAGGCCAGGATACAGACATTCCCGTTGAACGATCCGGAAAACTGCCTCTACGCCCCGGACGTGATCTCGTTCGCGAGGGAGAAAGGCTACTTTGACGGCAAGGACGAGGACTTCGACTTCAGCGACGCCTACTGTCCTGCCGATTTCGGTACCGTGAGAGGCTGTGACGCAAGGGCATGGAGCGCCTTCAACATCCTCTGCGACGGGCAGTTCACCTACGAGAAAGACGGCAAGACCATCACGGAGCCGGCCTCCGCCTATCACGACTACATCACCGGCAAGAATCTCAGCCACAGGATGCCTCTGTTCGTGAAGCCGGCCAGGAAGATATCAGTCAAGAATGTGGCCGACGCCATGAGAGACCATTTCGAGGGAACTCCTCTGGACATGACAACAGACATCGGAGCCGGTGGCAACGCCCTTCCGTACAGATGGAGGCCTATGGGATTCGAGTACAAAGGATGGAACTACGTCAACGAAAGGGCCATCGCCACCCAGCAGACCGGATTCTGGTTCGTCGGCCAGTCAAGACACGATCTCCCTGACGTTGTCGGAGGAGTCCTCTGGTTCGGGACCGATGACGCCGCGACATCCTACGTCACCCCGATCTACACCTGCACGGACAAGGTGCCGGAGTGCTTCAGGGTAGGCAACGGAAATATGCTGAAATACTCCCCTACCGCGTCTTTCTGGATCAACAACCGCGTCGCAAACGCCTGCTACAAGGCCTACAACATCATGGCTCCGACAGTCAAGGAAGCCATCGACAGCTTTGAGAACGACCAGATGGGCTCAAAACTCGCCGAGATGGACCGCAAGGCCCTTGATGCCTACTACGCCATCCTTCCGAAAGCCGAAAAGAAAGGCATTGACAGCAAGGACTGGTTCGCCTCTGTCAGGAAGATGCTCACAGAGTATTCAGTGAACACGGCGCAGACGCAGTTTGAGAACTGGGTCGCCCTTGAGGAGCTGCTTCTCGTGAAGTACATCGACGGCAACGTCAAGGCCCAGAACGAAGACGGCACTTTCAAACACTCAAAATGGCACGAAGGTACGCCTGAGGGGCTTACCCAGCCAGGCTACACCGAGAAGTGGAAAGAGGCTGTCGTCAAGGATCACGGCGATGTCATCAGGGAAAGATAGTAATCTTAACGGGCATGGCAGACGGGGCACTGCCGGTCATGCTAAAAGAAGAACAAGAATATTCAAACTATGCGGAGACTGTTTTTGATAATGATTCTGCTGCTGTCCTGCGCGGTTTCCTTCGCCCAGACCTACACCGTTTCAGGTACGGTTCTGAACAAGAAGACCAAAGCGCCGGTGGAATTCGCGACCGTGGTGGCCGTGGAATGCGAGCAATGGGCCGTCGCCGATGACAAAGGACGATTCACACTCAAGAACATCCCCGCAGGGAAGAACACGCTCAGCGTGTCTTGCCTTGGATTTGTGACAGACACAAAGACCGTCATCATCAGCAAGGATCTGACCGGCTACCGGGCATTTCTCAGCGAGGACAATCTTGCCCTTGAGGGGGTTGTCGTGACAGCGAAGGAGAACGAGAACAGCGCCACGACCAGCCGCACGATGGACAGGACGGCGCTCGACCATGTCCAGATGGTCAGCCTTGCGGACATAGGCGGACTCCTGCCTGGAGGCGCGACAGCCAACCCAAGCCTGCTCTCCACCCAAAGGTTCAACATCAGGGCCGGAGGAAGCACCGAAGCGGGAAACGCGTCTTTCGGAACAGCAGTGGAAGTCGATGGCGTAAGACTCTCCAACAATGCCAGTTTCTCTGGAGCCAACGGAGTGGCGGTCAACAACATAGCCTCCAGCAACATAGAATCCGTCGAAGTGATCTCCGGCGTGCCTTCCGTTGAATATGGCGATGTCGGGGCGGGAATCGTCAAGGTCAACACAAAGAAGGGCATAGCCCCTTACGCGGTGACAATGACGACTAACCCAAAGACAAAGCAATTCTCCGTCAGCAAAGGCTTCGGTCTTGGGCAGACAAGGCGCGGGAACTCCGCCGGAGTGCTGAACGCCAGCGCCGAGTTTACATATTCAGTGGAAGACAGCCGCTCCCCTTACACATCCTACGACAGAAAGCAGATCTCACTGATATATTCAAACCTTTTCAATTCGGGAATATTCAGTGACGCTCCGCTGAGGTTCTCCGCCGGAGTCACAGGCAACCTTGGCGGAAGCGACTCCAAGGCCGACCCTGACCTTCTGACAGGCACCTACGAGAAGCAGAAAGACAACACACTCAGGGCGAACATCGAGGCGAGCTGGCTGCTGAGCAAACCTTGGATCACCAATCTGGAGTTCAAGGGATCGGTGGTCAGGTCGGACAGGCTCAGCGAGACAAGAAACAGGTACTCCAGCGCGGCCGGAACAGTCTCGCTGCACGGCAAGGAGGAAGGTTACTATGTGGCTGAGGACTATGCCACCAATCCGGACGCATCGGCAATCATGATCGCTCCTGGTTACTGGTACAACACTATGTTCCTGGATGACAAGCCGTTCTCCTACAAGCTGACGCTCAAGAGCAACTGGGCTAGGAAATTCGGATCCGTCAACAACAAACTCAAACTGGGAGCGGACTGGAACGCTGACGCCAATTTCGGAAAGGGGCAATATTCGGAAGACCTGAGCAATGCTCCGTCTTACAGAACCTACGACTACAGCAAGATTCCGTTCATGAACAATCTCGCCCTGTTCGCCGAGGACAACATCTCCATCCCTGTCGGCAGGGAATCACACCTGAACCTGATCGCCGGACTGAGAGCCGAGAGCACTTTTATAAAAGGTTCTGAATATGGTACCACAACCAGTCTCTCGCCAAGATTCAATGCGAAATATTCAGTGTTCTCAGCCAAGGGACGCAGGGACAAGCTGGTCAGAAGTCTCGCTTTCCGGGCAAGCTGGGGTGTGGCGGTGAAGCAGCCGTCTTTCTCGATTCTCTACCCGCAGCCGGGCTACAGGGACCTCGTGGTGTTCAACCCTCCGACTGCAAGCGACGGAAAGGCCTACTACGCCTACTATGTGATGCCGACCACCATTGAATATAATCCCGGCCTTGTCTGGCAAAGGAACCATCAAGGGGAGCTCGGGATGGAAATCAACCTTGCGGGCACAAGAATATCCCTGGCCGGATTCTGGAACAGAACCGTCAAGGCGTTCACGACCAACAACGCCTACGATCCGTTCTCGTACAACTACACGGATCAGAAGGCGCTTGAGTCCTGCGCGATTCCGGTGGATAATAGGATCTATAGTGTTGACCGACAGACCGGTGTCGTGACCGTCACCGACAAGACAGGAACTCTTGATCCGGAAACCATCAAAGGAGTTACCAGAGAGTCTCTCGTCAGCAGGACTTACGCCGCCAACAGCGGGACTCCGGTCAACCGTTACGGTCTTGAATGGGTGATTGATTTCAAGAGGATCAACCCGATCAACACAGAGATCCGCCTTGACGGAAACTATTACTCCTACAAGACTGTCAATCAAGATCTTCTGGCATATTCACCAACCTCCCAAAGGATGGTTGACAACACTCCTTACAAGTACATCGGATGGTACGTCGGTGGCAATGGGACGAGCAACGGCAGCGAGTCCAGGATGCTGAGGATGAACGTGAACATCACCACTCATATTCCTCGGGTCAGGATGATCGTCTCGGCGAAGCTCGAAGGGACGCTGCTGAGATATTCAAGAAACCTCAGCGAAACCGATGGAGGCACAAGGACTTACGCCGTCGATGACAACTCCTCTTATGTGCCGGGCTCCGATCCGTCGTTTATGGACAGAAGGGTGATCGCCGTCACCTATCCTGAGTATTACTCCAGTTATTGGGATCCGACCCCGAAGCCTTTCCTTCAGGATTTCCTTTGGGCGAGGGAAAACGACAGAGAGCTTTACAACAATCTGTGCAGTCTCGTGTCAAGGACCTCATTCACGTACAATTACCAGAAGGATTACATCACGCCTTATTTCTCGGCGAACTTCAGCGTGACGAAGGAGATCGGGGACATCGCGTCCATCTCTTTCTACGCCAACAACTTCTTCAGGAATCTGGGACAGGTCTATTCCACCAAGACTCAGCAGTATTACTCCGTGACAGGGAGCGGCTACGTTCCCCAATTCTACTATGGCCTTACTTTAAGGTTGAAATTTTAGACAAACGAACTGTTTACAAGTTACAAACAACAAAAAACAAAGTACAATGAAAAAGTTCATCTACATTCTTCTCGCGGCGGCCGCGGCATTCACGGCATGCAAAAAAGACGAGAGCGCAAAGGTCAATGATGTCACCGTACAGGTTCTGATCGACAATGAGCCTGTGACGGACGCTGTCGAGGTGACCGTGACTGACAAGTCTTCGTCTACGGCATACAAAGCCACTACCGTGAACGGCACGGCGACATTCCAGCTTGTGGCCGGAATCTACGAGGCTTCCGCGACTCTTTACAAGGAGTCAAGCGTCTACAATGGCACCAATTCCTCTGTCACAGTCGTGGACGGTGGGGCCAACGCATTCACTCTCAACCTCGCGGAATCCACAACAAGTCAGGTCATCATCAAGGAGCTTTACTTCGGCGGCTGTATGGACAACGAAGGTGCCAATGAATACAAATATGGCAAGTACGTGATACTTTATAACAATTCTCCTGTCGAGGCAGACGCAAGCAAATATACACTGGCCATGAGTAATCCTGCCAACGCACATGCCACGAATAATTTTCTTAAGGATGGAGCACTATCATACACCGACTATATTCCCGCATGGACCGCAGTGTGGTGGTTCCAAAATAAAGTTAAGATTGCCCCATATTCACAAATTGTAATCTCAATAACAGGTGCCATAGATCACACAAAGACCTACACAAACTCCGTAGATCTAAGTAATGCGGACTACGTACTCTATGACCCAGAAGTATTCAACCACCCTCTAATGTACCCAGCCCCTTCCAGTTCTATAAATCCAGCCAACTATCTTAAAACTTATTGCTATGGCATGGGAAATGGTTGGGGACTGTCCAACGACTCACCAGCATTTTTTGTCTTCTGCCCTGAGGGGACAACCGCTAAAGATTTTGTGACAAACACTGACAATATTATAAGTCCTACCGGGAAACCTGCTTTCAATTGCGCCAAGATTCCGCTCGCTTGGGTCAAGGACGGCGTCGAGGTCTTCGACAACGCCAACCTCCAGAAATCCAACAAGAGGCTTCTTGACAGCGTTGACGCCGGCTACATTGGCTTCACCAACAAGAGCGGCTACACCATCTACAGGAATGTTGACAAGGAGGCCACCGAGGCCCTCGCCGAGAACGAGGGCAAACTCGTGTACAACTATGCCGGTGGTACAGAGACTCTTGAGGGTGGCTCGACCGATCCTTCCGGAATCGACGCCGAGGCATCCATCGCCAAGGGAGCTCACATCATCTACAAGGACACCAACAACTCCAGAAACGACTTCCACCAGAGGAAGGTCGCTTCCATCAAGAAATAAATCATGGGTTCAAGAATCCTTTCGTTCATAGGAGTTTTCATCCTCTCCGCTCTTCCGGCCTGGTCACAGACCGAAGAGTGGAAGGATGAATATTCCCGTTTCACAGACTTCAGCCCTTGGGTGCGGTCTTCCAATCCCGCCGGAATAACAACCTTGCCGGTGGACAGGACTTCAACCGTCAAAGCAAGCTTTGAGAAGAAGAACGGAGGATTGATGGACCTGCACGAAAGCCGCGACTGCTTCAAGCCAGGTCTGGAGGCGGCTTCCTTTATGAGAATCTCCGACCGGATCACATTCTACGGCCGGATGGACTACAGCTATTTCAAGGGCAAGGATATGGGTGGCCAGATCCTGATGGACCCTTACTACAACCCGATCAATTTTCTCGAAAGCGTGGACACCACGACCGGGACAAAGACTTTGGAGGAATATACCCTTGAGGGCGGGATGGCATATTCATTTAGTGACAGGTTCACGCTTGCCGGGAAGATAAACTTCCAGAGCGCGGACTATGCCAAGCGCAAGGATCCAAGGTCGTACAACCAATGGATGGATCTGGACGCCTCGTTCGGGGCAAGATATTCATTGGCGGACGGGAAAGGGGCTTTCGGAATCAGCCTCAACTACACCAAGACGATCGAGACTGTCGCCGAGAAACTCTTCGGCACGCTTGACAGGCAGTACTACTATCTGGTGGACTACGGCGGTAGTTTCGGCAAGGTTGAGATCATCGACGGGGACAACGGCTATCTTTCAGTCTCCAACGAGCGCCCGATGTTCAACCAGTTCTTCGGAGGAAGCGCGCAGGCCGAGTTCAAGGTCGGAGGTGTGAGCGCCTTCGTGGATCTGGGCGCAGCCTACCGCAAAGGCTATTTCGGAAAGAAGGCCAGCGGTTCCGTACGGTTCTGCGACTTCGACGGAATGAGGTACACTCTGGACACCAGAATTTCCTTCAGGACCGGGAAATTGCTCAACCGAATTGACGGAAACTGGAATATTATGGCATCCCTCAACAAGGAGAACTCCTACAGGGTTTCCACAAATCCAGGCCAGAATCCTGAGATCCAATATTTTGGAAGTCAGGAAGTCGGAGACAAGACTGTCGGGCGGATCAAAGCGAGATACTCCATTGAGAAACAGGTGGATGGCGCCGCTGACATATTCAAGCCCGCTCCTTGGGCGGTATCAATCGGCTTTGAACGGTTCTTTATGAACCAGACCGCCACCTCCTACCCTTTCTACAGGAAGCAGAGGTTGGCTCAGAACACCGTCAACGCGGTGGCTGTCAAGAATTTCATTATGCGGGGCAACTTCCTGTCCCTCACTCTCGGGGCGAATTATTCATTCGCCGGCGACAACCTTAAAAACGAGGACGGGCAATATTCGTCAGCCTCGGGAAACCCTCGCACCAATGAAACCTACCTGAACAGGAACTTTGAATATTTCGATGCCTCCTCCACCGGAGGCGACGCCTCGATACGCTACACTCTGGTAAGGAAGACCGGGAAAAGGCATTATTCGGTGTTCGTGGATCTTTCAGACAGTTACCGCCGCCTGACCTCAGATCCGGAATATCTCACTGGAAACTATAGAAACACAATCATACTTACTATCGGATGCAATTTTTAAGATCTCTTTTCATAGCGTCGGCCGCGCTTGCATTGTGCGCTTACAGCCTGACAGCACAGCCTCTGCCGCAGGACGGGCAGATCAGGACAGGGAAACTCGACAACGGACTGACCTATTATGTCAGACATTGTGCCAACCCTGCCGGAGTGGCGGATTTCTACATCGTGCACAATGTCGGAGCGCTTCAGGAAGAAGACAACCAGAACGGTCTCGCTCATTTCCTTGAGCACATGGCGTTCAACGGAATCAAGCATTATCCCGGAAAAGAGATGCTTGAGTTTCTGGGAAGGAACGGTGTCCGCTTCGGAGCGAACGTGAACGCGTTCACCTCCAGAAACGAGACCTGCTATCACATCGACGGAGCGCCGGTTGCCAGAGAGAGTTTTGTGGACTCACTGCTGTTAATCCTCCACGACTGGTCAGGCGACATTCTTTGCGAGCAGGATGAGCTTGATGACGAAAGAGGAGTGATCCGTGAGGAATGGCGAAGGGGCTTCGACTCACGACGCACACTTTTCACCGCGCAGACTAATCTTGTCTACCAAGGTTCCAAGCAGACCAAGAGGACTGTTCTGGGATCCCTTGATGTGATCAACAACTTCAGGCGGGACGAGATCCTCGACTTCTATCACAAGTGGTACAGGCCTGATCTTCAGGCGATAATCGTGGTCGGAGACATTGACGCCGCACAAATGGAGAAAAAGATCCGCAGTCAGTTCTCAGACATTCCCAAAGCTGTGAATCCGACTCCTAAAGAGGTCTATCTCGCGCCTGAGGCCGACGGACCGGTCTTCGAGAATCTGATCGATTCCTCTCTCAGTTTCACGGCCCTCAAGGTCTTCTACAGGATGCCTTATCCTGCACGTGAGATCCGGAGCACAGAAGAGTTCTACAAGGATCTCTACATACGTGACATTCTCGCCAACGTGATGTCCGAGAGAATGAGAGAACAGATCCGTTCCGGCAAGGCGGAGCCTCAGTCAGCGGTGATGGTGAACTACGCCGAATCCAGTGACTACTACGTTGACCTCTACACCATCCTATGCCGGAAAGACAGCGGATTGCTGCCGCTGATCGACTTCTACGCCAGAAACGAGAAGGCGATGATTGAATATGGAATCTCGGAGGCCGAGCTTGATGCCATGAAGATGACCGTCAGAAAGCGTTATCACCTTGACAGACCGCTCAATCCGGCGTCTGTCAGCAACGCCGACCTCGTGGCTGTCTGCCACAACAACTTTATCAGCGGAACGTCCCTGACAAATCCGGCTGAACTTCGCGCGATCCAGAACAGGATCATCTCCGGGATAACATTGGACGATGTAAAGCCTTACATCGGCAAGGTGTTCTCACAGAGTGACAAGATCTACTCATGGTTCGCCAACCCGAAAGACAAGGACAGAATCCCATCTACGGAAGAGACCAAGGCAAGGCTTGCCAAGGCTTTCGCACAGGATGCGAAACCGAACTTCGTCACATTCAGAAAGGTTGACCTCAACGTGAACGCAGCCGAAGGCAGGATCGTCAAAGAAAAGGCTGTCAAAGGGTTGGAAGGCAGCAAGGAATGGACACTGAGCAACGGAGCCAAAGTCTATTGGACTCCGGTCAACGACCCGAAAGTTACTCCGGACCTTTCGCTTCTTGTCTACTTCAACTCAGGCTACAACGCCCTGCCGCAGGACAGATTCGCCTCAGCCTTGTTCGCCGGAGAGTTCATCAAGACCAACGCCGGGTTCAGAGGAGCGTCAAGCGATGAGATCGCCAAGGTACCGGAATGCAATGAGGTCACAAGGTCGATCAGAATCAGTGAACGGTTCGCCGGAATCTTCATGTCAGCTCCGGCCAAGAAGGCCGAGAATGCCTTCCGCATAGCATCGCTCACCATCACAGACCCTTACATGGGCAATGACAAGGTGCTGAAGCAGACGAAGGACAAGAAGCTTGAAACCCTCGGTGAGCCTAAGAAAGACGCCGTCCGTTTCAACGAGGCCTGCGATTCGCTCATCTACGGCAACCATCCTTGGTCTGTGAAAATAGACTCTTCGGCGGTTGAGGGAGTCGACATGACGCTTGTCGGGGAGATCTACCGCAGGGAGTTCAATCCTTCGCTCGGAATGACAGTCTTCATCGCCGGAAACCTCGATGAAGCCCAAGTCAAGGAATATGTATGCAAGTACATCGCATCGATTCCGGACGGAGACAGGAGTGTGAGGAAGAGCGGCATCAAAGAGAGGGTCCCTTCATTCAAGGGAGTGAGCGAGTTCTCGATGACCGGCAAGAAAGAGATCAACCCTTACACCCTCGTGTCAAGGATATTCTCTTCCAAGGTCAAGCCAGCGACAGAAAGCATAGCGGCGGTCGACTTTGTGGACTACATCCTGTCACAGCGTCTCCTCAATCAGATCAGAGAAAAACGTGGCGGTACCTACACGATCAGATTCAGTTCAACGGTAAGCGTGCGTGAGAAGGGACGCAGCGAATCCGAGGTCACATTCAAGACCAGACCTGACCTCTACAAAGCGCTTGTAGGAGATCTTGATGACGTCATCTCTGAATTCAATGCCGAAGGCCCTACCGAGAAAGAGCTTGAAGAGGCACGGACATGGCTGATAAAGAACAATTTGGAGTCGAAGGCCAAGCGTTCCGAATCAATGTCGCACAGAAACTCCCAGGTGATGAACTACGTCAGGAACGGCATCGATCCGAACACGGACTGGGAAGCCGCCTACAAGAAAGTCTCATCCGAGGATGTGCGCAAGGCGGCCGGAAAGCTTACCGGCAGGAACTCTCTGACTGTCATTTACACCGAAGAATAGACTTCTGATGAGAACATTAAGAATTATGATGATGGCTGTGGCATTGGCATTCAGTGTCACAGCCTTCGCTGATGAAGGGATGTGGATGATCCAGGACATCAACGAGGCGTTGGAGAAGAACATGAGGGCGCGTGGACTGAAGCTGGCGGCCAACGAGATCTACAATGACGAGGCGCCGGGGACGGCGGTGTCGGATGCGGTTGTGTCAATCGGGTTCTATTGTACAGGAAGTGTGATCTCCGACCAAGGTCTGATCATCACGAACCATCATTGCGCCTATTCAAACATAGCCAAACTCAGCACTCCGGAGCACAACTATCTGGAGGATGGATTCTGGGCCATGACCAGCGAACAGGAAATTCCGATCGAGGGAGAGAAGGTATTCTTTCTGAAAAGGGTCTTTGATGTCACCGAAGAAGTCAAGGGACTCACAAAAGAACTTCGCGCTTCAGGCAAGCCATTCGGCATGAGAAAGATAAGTGCCATGATGGAAGAGCGCTACGGCAAGGCTACAGGACTGGAATGCATTCTGAGCAGCATGTGGGCAGGTGAAAAGTACTATATGTCCGTCTATAAGGTTTACACCGACCTCAGGCTCGTCGCCGCTCCGCCGCAGAGCATCGGTTACTTCGGCGGGAACCAGGACAATTGGACCTGGCCTCGCCACAATTGCGATTTCACGATCTATAGAATCTACGAGGACGGGAAGCCTGTGACAAGGGAGAAAAGCCTTAAAATCTCTTTGGACGGCTACTATCCAGGTTCTTTCGCGATGGTCATCGGCTACCCGGGAAGAACGGACAGATATTCCTCATCCGCAGAGATAGACTATCAGGAAAAGGTCAGTCTTCCTGTGTCCAACGCCATCCGAGGCGGCCAGATGGGCATAATCCGCAGGTGGATGGACGCCGATCCGCAGGTCAGGATGAAATATTCGGACTGGTTCTTCTCGTTGAGCAATGTGCAGGAGAACAATGAAGGCATGGTCAGATGCTTCAAAAGATTCTGGGTCAAGGATGAAAAGGTCGCGCAGGAGCGTGAGATGCAGCGTTGGATCAACGCGGCCGCAAACCGAAGGGAGATGTGGGAGAATCTGATTCCGGATCTCAAGGAGGCATATTCGCAGACTGAAAGCATCGAGAGGGACAAGGTCTATTTCCGTGAGACGATATTCCGTGGAACCTACATCAGCCGCTACCTCCTACGCGCCGGGAATGCATCCACAGTGGAAAAAGCAAAGGAAGCTCTGAGGGAAGGGGCCGCCGCCACCGACGCAAGAGTGGAAAAGGAACTTCTTGAATATGCCTGCAAGGAATATTTTGACAACCTTGAGTCCTACTACTTCGGCAAGTACCAAAGCAGGATGCTTGACCGTTTCGGCAATGATTACAAGGCGATGGCTGAATATCTTTGGAGCAAGAGCGTAGTCTCTTCTGCAAAGAGAATCGAAGACATTCAGTCAATAGACGAGGTAAAGAAGGATCCGCTCAGGGTGTTCTTGACCGACACCCCGATCATGACATTCAACAACAGAAACGGCCAGGCCAAGAAAATGCAGGATGTCCACCACCTTGAGAAAGAGTACAAGAAGGCTCTCTATTGGATGAGGCTTCATAAGGACATCGAGCAGTACCCTGACGCGAATTCCACAATGAGAATCACTTACGGAACCGTGGGTGGTCTCCAGCCGAATGACGGAATCATCTATGACTGGTACACCACTCCGAAGGGAATCCTCCAGAAATACAATCCTGCGGACCATGACTACATCCTTACGGAAAGGCAGAAAAGCCTTCTGGAAAAAGGTCGGTGGGGACGATGGGGAGTCAAGGTTAACGGGAAACGCACGATGATCGTGGACTTCATGACTGACAACGACATCACCGGAGGAAACTCTGGCAGCCCTGTGCTGAACGCGAAAGGCGAGCTCATCGGATTGGCCTTTGACGGCAATCTCGAATCACTCGCCAGTGACGCGTCCTACACTGAAGGCTACAACAAATGCATCAACACAGACATCCGCTATGTGATGTGGGTCCTTGACAAATACGCCGGACTCAAGCGCATTGTCAAAGAAATCAACTTTGTCAAATAAAAAAATGAGAGTGTCTCGTGGAGACACTCTCATTTTTATAGCCAGTCAGTCTATGTCACGGCTTTATTTCTTGTCGTTCAGGACTATCTGTCCTCCTACCACATCGACTTCGATCACAGAGTCCTTGTGGACAGTCCCGGCCAGTATCGCCTTCGCAAGCTGATTGACAAGCTCACGCTGCATCAGCCTCTTGATAGGACGGGCACCGTATGCGGGATCGTAACCGCCCGTGACCATATGGTCCTCGAAAGCCTTCGTGAACTCGATGGTGACCCCTTCCTCAGAAAGCTTGCTCTGAAGCTGCTTCATCTGGATGTGGAGAATCTCACGAATGTCATTCTGGGTGAGCGGATCAAACATGATGATCTCATCGATTCGGTTCAGGAACTCCGGCCTTACCGTGGTCTTGAGCACGTCCATGACCTTCTCCTTGCACTCGTCCAGAAGCTCACGCCTTGTGGCGATCGCCCTCATCTCCTCGGCAGGATCCGCACCTGGTTTTCCTACGGAAGGAAGCCTGTCCATATAGCCCTGGATGATGTCAGACCCGACATTGGAGGTCATGATCAGGATGGTGTTCTTGAAGTCCACCGTACGTCCCTTATTGTCGGTCAGACGACCGTCATCAAGAACCTGAAGCAGAACGTTGAACACATCAGGATGCGCCTTCTCAATCTCATCCAGCAGGATGACTGAGTAAGGTTTGCGCCTTACGGCCTCGGTAAGCTGGCCACCCTCATCGTAGCCGACGTATCCCGGAGGCGCGCCGACAAGACGGCTGACCGTGTGCCTTTCCTGATACTCACTCATATCAATCCTCGTGATCATGTTCTCATCGTTGAACAGGAACTCCGCAAGAGCCTTAGCCAACTCTGTCTTACCTACACCGGTCGTACCCATGAAGAGGAACGATCCGATAGGTTTCTTCTCGTTGGACAGTCCGGCCCTGCTGCGGCGCACAGCGTCAGCGACAGCCTGGATGGCCTGATCCTGACCAACGACCCTCTTGTGCAGCTCGCTCTCGATTCTCAGAAGCTTCTCCTTCTCGCTCTCAAGCATCTTCTGCACTGGAATTCCGGTCCACTTGGCCACAACCTCAGCAATGTCCTGAGGGGTCACGGCCTCGGTGACAATCGGATCCTTGATTTCAGCCTGCTTTTTGGTCAGTTCGTCAATCTTCTTCTGCGCCTCGGCGATCTTGCCATAGCGGAGTTCAGCGACCTTGCCGTAGTCACCAGCCCTTTCAGCAGCCTGAGACTGAATCTTATAGTTCTCAATCTCCTGACGAGCTTCCTGGAGGCCCGCAAGAATCCCTTTCTCCTCATTCCATCTCTTCATCAGGACTTCGCGCGCATCCGTCTTTTCGGAAAGCTCCTTCTCGATCTTCTCTGACTTCAGGGACGTGCCCTCACGCTTGATGGCCTCCTTCTCAATTTCCAACTGACGGATGTCGCTGTTGAGTTCGGCGATCGGCTCCGGAACGGAGTTCATCTCCAGACGAAGTTTTGAAGCGGCCTCGTCCACAAGGTCGATGGCCTTGTCCGGCAGGAACCTGTTGGTGATGTACCTGTGCGAAAGGTTGACGGCGGCGATCAGCGCGTCATCCTCAATCTTGACACGGTGATGGTTTTCATATTTCTCCTTAAGACCTCTGAGTATGGCGATAGACTCAGCCGGTGTTGGCTCATCGACCAAAACCATCTGGAATCGTCTCTCAAGAGCCTTGTCTGCCTCGAAATACTTCTGGTACTCGTCAAGAGTGGTTGAGCCGATTGTCCTCAACTCGCCTCTGGCAAGAGCAGGCTTCAGGATGTTGGAGGCATCCATCGCTCCGGAAGAACGTCCCGCTCCCACAAGGGTGTGGATTTCATCGATGAACAGGATGATCTCTCCAGCGCTGTCAACGACTTCCTTGACAACACCCTTCAGACGCTCCTCGAACTCTCCCTGATACTTCGCACCGGCGATCAAGGCGCCCATGTCCAATGAATATACCTTCTTGCTTTTAAGGTTCTCCGGAACGTCGCCATCCACAATCTTCTGGGCGATGCCCTCCGATATGGCGGTCTTACCTACACCCGGCTCACCTACAAGAATAGGGTTGTTCTTCGTTCTTCTGCTGAGAATCTGCAGAACCCTTCGGATTTCCTCATCCCTGCCGATGACAGGGTCAAGCTTGCCCTTTGCGGCTTGTTCGTTCAGATTGATGGCGAACTTTGGCAGGAACTCCAATGATTTGTTGCTTGTATTATTTTCCATAATTTACTCCTTTTCAGTCTCAGGACACTTCCGCCCGCGGCCCGCGCCGGTTCACGTGACAGCAATCAAAAAGCCGTCAGGTCCAAAGACCAAAACGGCTTACTGTCAAATTATGTTCCATAGCCCAAAGGCTGACAAAATGTCAGTTACTCGGCAGGGGTCTCGGTCGCAGGAGCCTCCTGAGCAGGATTGGCCTGCTGTACAGGAGCGGAAGGGAATTCAGGCTGAGAGGTTGTGTTTTCGATTTTCTCGGTCACGTCAACACCTGAAGCAGTGGTTCTTGTAGTGAATGATGTGATGATGGACACGATGAGAATGAAAGTGACAAGACCCCATGAAACCTTCTCGAGGATGTCAGCGGTCTGTCTTACGCCAAGAGTCTGGTTGGCTGAAGTAAAGTTACTGGCCATTCCCTGTCCCTTGCCGTTCTGAAGCAACACGACGATGGTAAGAAGAATCGCCGCGATGACAATAAAAACTGTGAGGAATGTAAACATATTCTTTAATTTTAATTTTCCTGTTGCAATTTTTCAATAAGGGATGCAAAGTAAGCACTTTTTTCCGGATATCGCAAGATTAGCCGGGAATAAATCTTCTTTGCCTCAGTAAAATAGCCTTGATCGGCATAGATGGCGGCCAACGTCTCCGTGCAGAAGCCGAACCCCGGATCCTCCCAACTATGTTCTTCCGGCTCGTCATAGCGCCCGGACTTGAAGCCGGAAAAAATGTTGTCCTCTTCCTTCTTCACGGCGGCGTACTGCTCAGCTGAAAAGAAATCCCCACCGGCCACACGCACCGTGCGGTGATAAGGCACTGGGCTGGGCTGTGAGTATGATTGTGGTGCTTCGGGCGCTTCGACAGGCTCAGCGACCGAAGAAGAAAGTTCAGCGGCCGAAGTGGAAAACTCAGCGGCCGAAGTGGAAGGTCCCTGAGCTTGTCGAAGGGACTCCGCCTGTCGAAGCGACTTTTCCGGCCTTATATATTCTTTGATCAGACGTTCGACATCCTTGTCCGAATAGTCTCCCTTTCGGGTGGTGCGCATGATGTCAGAGATCAAAGTCCTGGAAACGACATACATGGCGGCATCTGAATATTGCGCCTTGCCCCATTCTTCGCCTCCGACCCTCGCCATCCTGGCACACAATTCCTTACGCGCACCGCCGAACCAAGGGTAAAGATTGATCACCCCTGTGAGTTCGTCCATCGTCAATGACTTCAGATTTTTCACTCCGGCCTCCTACTATTATTTATATTACCACTGCGCCACACTGGCATTGAACATGTCCTCCACCAACTTGTCGATGATCTCCTGGCAGAGGGTGGATTCCACCGCGTCCAGAGAATTGGTGGAATCGTAGTCTGAATACGCCGAGAAATTCTTCTCGAAATCGTCCTCAGGATATTTCCTGTTTGTGAACTTGAGTTTAACAGTGACCGTGAGACGGTTCTGGGCGGCAACCTCGTTGGCGGTCACAGCGGCGGCCCTCACCTCATAGCCTGTCACTTCGCCCTGAAGTTCCAGGTCCCCGTCCATATCGACCTGTTCCAGTTTGGTGAGTTTTCTGAACTTGTCCCTCAAGGCCTCGGTCAAGTCGTTGCTGAGGTTAGGGTTGACTTTCAGGGCCTTATAATCAAAGTAGTTGATCGTCACGGTCTTGACGTCAGGCTGGATGGATGTGCCGGAGAACGAGTAATTGACTATCGAGCAGCCAGCGAAAACGGCCACGGCCAGAATGGCCAGGAAGGGAAGGACTACACTGATCTTTTTCATATTCACTTCAAAGTTTTTTTGTCGAGGTGGTACTTCTCGATCCAACGATAAAGGGTACGCTCGGATATTCCCACCTCCTGCGCCGCGAGCTTTCGGTTGCCGCCGTGCTTTTCCAGAGCTTTCTCTATTATCTCCAGGTTGGATTTACGGAGCGAAAGGTCCATCGGTTTTGTCTGTTCCTCCGCGCTTATGTCGACAACCTTGCCGATCTCACCTTTCGTCACAGGCGCGCCGACACCTTGCCATTCCGCCTCCTCCGGCTCGGACGCAGGCCTGATCACCGGCTTCAAGGACGGCACCGGTCCACCAGCAGCATCTAGCCTGGCCTTGAGGTGGTCGACCTCCTGCTTGAGATCAAAGATGGCCTTGATGATCATCTGCTTGTCAGAATCAGACATCTGCCCTCCCGATGGTTCTGACACCGTCATGGCTGGCAACAAGGCAGTCTCTTCCTTTGGCATGTAGCGAGACAACGCCTGCGAATCCACGACGCATCTCTCGGAAGTCCTGGAAAGCCTCTCGGACTCCAAGGCCGTGACCGTCTCGGCTATATTCTTCAGCTGACGGATGTTTCCGGGCCAGCGGTAGTTTATCAGCAAGTCAATGGCATCGTTGGTCAGAGTCACCTTGCCCATGCCGTATTTCTCCGAAAAGTCAGAAGTGAATTTCCTGAACAGCAGATAGATGTCCTCCTTGCGTTCTCTAAGGGCAGGCATCATGATCTGAATGGCGTTCAACCTGTAGTACAGATCCTCGCGGAACTTCCCTTTGCCGACAGCATATAGAAGATTGACATTCGTGGCCGCGATGACCCGCACATCTGTCTTCTGGACTTTAGACGAACCCACCTTGATGAACTCTCCGCTTTGAAGGACCCTCAGCAGCTTCGCCTGCGAGGACAGAGGCAATTCTCCTATCTCATCCAGAAACAGGGTCCCGCCGTCGGCTTCCTCAAAATAGCCCTTGCGAGTTTCTATCGCACCTGTGAAAGACCCCTTCTCGTGTCCGAAAAGTTCAGAATCTATAGTGCCTTCCGGAATGGCTCCGCAGTTTACGGCAAAGTATTTGCTGCCCTTGCGAAGGCTGTTCTGGTGGATGATCTTTGGAATATTCTCTTTGCCGACACCGCTTTCACCTGTGACAAGGACAGTCAGGTCGGTCGGGGCCACGGCGACAGCAGTCTCCAGAGCCCTGTTGAGAGCGGCATCATTGCCAATGATGTCGTATTTGTTTTTAAGTCTTTGCAGTTCTTGTGAATCCATAGTATTTGCACAGAGTTTGGCAAAGTTAACAAAATAATAATTATCTTTGTATATTTGTTAGAAGCAAAGAAGATGCAATCTTTAATCATTAGTTATATGAAAAAGACACTCAAAATTTTTGCCGCGGCCCTCATCGGAATGGCTGCGGTCGCCTGCTCTTCAGCCGAGAAAATGGCTGAACTCGCTGACAATGTGGTCGTAAAATGCGACCCTGCGGTTCTGGAGTGTGTCGCTGGCAACATCGACGCGACTGTCACAGTGACCTATCCGGACAAGTACTTCCACCCGAAGGCAATCCTTGAGGTCACCCCTGTGCTCGTTTATGAAGGCGGCGAGGCCAAGATGACCCCGTTCATGTATCAGGGCGAGAAGGTAAAGGACAACTACAAGGTTGTCGCCAAAGCCGGCGGCACCGTCACCGAGAAGGTTCACTTCAATTATGTTGAAGGAATGGAGCAGTCTCACCTTGAGCTCCGCGGCATCGTGAAGTACAAGGCCAAATCCTACAAACTTCCTGTAAAGAAGGTTGCTGACGGTGTCAACACAACCTACATGCTCGTGAAGGGCGCCGGCCAGGTTCCTTACAAGGCAGACGGCTATCAGGCTGTTCTCCAGCAGACCGCCGAGGGACAGATCCTCTACAAAATCAATTCCGCCGATGTTCAGTCAAAGCAGCTCAAAGGTCAGTCAATCAAGGATTTCCAGAGTGCTCTTGATGAGATCAAGGCTAACGAGAGAAAGACCCTCGTGGGAACAGAGGTCGTTGCATACGCTTCACCTGACGGTGGCGAAAAGCTCAACAACACCCTTTCAGAGAAGCGTTCAAAATCAGCCGACAAGGCCTGGAACAAAGTCATGAAGGGCAAGGATGTCGCCGATCCTGAAGTAAAGAGCATCGGTCAGGACTGGGAAGGCTTCCAGGAGCTCGTTCAGAATTCCGACATCGAAGACAAGGACCTTATCCTCCGAGTCCTCTCCATGTATAGCGATCCGGCCGTCCGTGAGAGCGAGATCAAGAACATGTCTTCCGTTTACACTGAGTTGAAGAGTGGTATTCTTCCTGAGCTCCGCCGCGCCAGATTCATCGCCAACGTTGAGTTCAAGAACTACACAGCTGATGAGCTTGCCGAACTGGTTGAAAGCAACATCGACATCCTCGATGAGCCTGCTCTTCTCCACGCCGCGGCCCTCAACAAGAATCTTGACGGAAAGGTTAAGCTTTACAACAAAGCAATCACAAAATATGACAGCGACAAGGCCAGGTTCAACCTCGCGGTCGCCTACCTCAATGCAGGTGACGTGAAGAAGGCCGAGAAAGCTTTCGCCGACGTACAGACAAAGGACGCCGAACTCACCAATGCTCTCGGTGTGATCGCTCTCCGCAAGGGTGACTACGAGACCGCTGCAAAGAACTTCAAGAAAGCCGGCACAGACGCAGCAAAGGCAAACCTTGGTGTTGTCGACATCCTCACCGGTGACTACGAGAAAGCCGTTCAAGACCTCAAGGACGTAAAGGGCTGCTGCCACAACACCGTTCTTGCCTACATCCTTACCAACCAGCTTGACAAGGCTTCCAAGACAGCGCACTGCAAGGACGCCAAGGTTGACTACCTCAGAGCCATCATTGCCGCCCGTCAGGGCAACTTCGATCAGGTTAAGGCAAACCTTGACTCTGTGGCGAAGAAGGACAAGGCTCTCGCCGAGAAGGCTACCAAGGACATCGAGTTCGCGGAGTATTACAAGTAATCCTGCGCTCAATGAATATAATGAAGCCCGACGGAATCCCCGCCGGGCTTCACTTTGTCGTCAAGCTTATCTAAAACCAAAGGCAGCCCGGCGGAATCCGTCGGGCTGCCTTTCGTGCGGTAGGTGAGAGTCGAACTCACACGGGCTTGCGCCCACTACCCCCTCAAAGTAGCGTGTATACCATTTCACCACTACCGCAAGTATGTCTCCCAATTGTTTTGGGATTGCAAAGATAGAGAATATTCCTGAAATAACAAATATTTTTGAAGAATTATTTGTATCTTTGCATGCTTTCACGAGTTGAAGGCAATGGTAAAACATCAACATTATTAATTTAAAACAGATTCACAATGGCTGTTAAAATCAGACTTCAGCGCCACGGTAAGAAGAATTTCGCATTCTTCCACATTGTTGTGGCTGACTCACGCGCGCCTCGCGACGGTCGTTTCATCGAGCAGCTCGGTTCCTACAACCCTAACACCAACCCTGCCACCATCATCCTTGATGGCGAGAAGGCTCTCAAATGGCTCAATGTCGGCGCCCAGCCTACACTTGTGGCCCGCAGGCTCCTCTCTTACGAGGGTGTCCTCCTGAGAAAGCATCTTGATGGCGGTATCGCAAAGGGTGCCCTCACACAGGAGCAGGCCGACGCTAAATGGAACGCCTGGAAGGCAGAGAGAGACGCGAAGATCGCCGCCAAGAAGGCAGGCCTCGTAAAGGATGCCGCCGACAAGGCCAAGGTCGCTCTTGAGGCCGAGAAGAAGGTTAACGCGGAAAGGGCCGAGGCTCTCGCAAAGAAGGCCGAGGAACTCGCTGAGGCTCAGCGCAAGGCTGCTGAAGAGGCAGCTGCAGCAAAGGCCGCAGAGGAAGCCGCCGCTGCCGCGGAGGCGACTCCTGAGACTCCAGCAGAGGCCTAATCCGATGTACAGGGCAAAGTCAGAACTTCTGCGTGTTGCCCGGGTACTGAAGTCCAACGGTACCGAAGGCGAAATCCTCATTGGATTCCGCGAGATAAGTCCCGAGGACCTGAACCAAAAAGAACCGGTGCTCATCACATTCGATGGGCTTCCGGTTCCTTTTTTTATTGAATCATTCTCAAAAAAGGGCACAAGCAGAGCCCTTACCCGCCTGACAGGCGTAAAGAATCTTGAAGACGCCGAGGAACTGGTCGGAAAAGACATATTCGCAAAGCCAGACGGAATCAATGAATATGAAAGCGAGGATGGCAGTCTGACAGTTGATGACTTGATCGGCTGGACTCTGCTTGACTCCGGCAATGAGAAAGTCGGCGAGATCACCGACTACGAGGACATTCCGGGCAACACCTGCCTATATGTGGAAACGAAAGACGGACAGGTGATGATTCCTCTGCACGAAGACCTCATCCTGTCCGTCGATGAAGATTCCAAATCTATTTCCATGACCGTGCCCGAAGGGCTGATCAGCCGCTAGACTTTAGGCATAAAGTCCTCGTCACTGCTCTCTGAAACACGCTGGATTGGAGTGACCGGAGCGGCGGCAGGTGCGGTAGGAGCGGCAGGTGCGGAAATTCCTGAGGAACGCCTTTCATAGTCCGCCTTCACATCAGCATAGAACGCGGCCTGTGCGGTCTGCACATATGGCAAAAACCACAGAAAACCTATTCCCAGAGTGAAGAAGAGGCAAAGGATGAACCATCCAGCGAAACTGAGATACAGGTAGAAAAGGTCGAACTTGTGGCCATACATCATGTCTTTGCTGAGGTTAATCGCCTCATTGGCCGAAAGTTCAGGCCTGTCAACGAGGATGTAATTTGTCATTGCATACGACAGACTCTTTATGATTCCGGGGACAAAAAGCAGAAGGGACCA
Source organism: Bacteroidales bacterium UBA1077 (assembly GCA_002314195.1). Taxonomy (GTDB): domain Bacteria; phylum Bacteroidota; class Bacteroidia; order Bacteroidales; family UBA932; genus Cryptobacteroides. Next base: position 77,348 of record DCCQ01000018.1, read on the forward strand.
CAGAGTCACAAAAAATCTGTTCAGGAACACGCCCCAGACATGATGCCAATAATTTCCGAATCCAAGTTTGAACTCATTCGACGTGATCCTGTCGTCACCATCGCCCTGAAGGGACTTGAAAGCGTTGACGAGCCCGACCTGAAGAGGACATGAGACGAAAATCAAACCCAAAATAAACACTGGATACCATTTCATCATGTCAGCGGCAAGCTGAAGGTTCGTCGGATCGTTCGACAGTTGCACAGCCTTTGTCTCATAAGGAGCCATGAACACTACCATAACGGCCACAAATGCAAGAACTGCAAGCACAGCCGGTGCCCATCTGCCTTTCAAGGCTGCAAGAGCCTCATTTTTATAGTCCTGATTCTGTTTCATCATTCAACATCATGATGGTGACCGGAAAGTGCTTTCGCGGACAACCAAGACATTAGTATTCAACAGCGATTGCCGCTACCAGGAAGTCCAGGCAGAAATTCTGAGGCAGCGTTGCGCCATTCGAAGTCACATCGAACTTGATCGCGTCAACATCAAACTTGGAAGCGTCCTTCATCTCCCATGCTGTCCAATCCTTCACGATCTTCTTCTCAGCGCCGGTGTAGTCAACCAGATAGAAGTCTTCTTTTACGACCTCATTGTCATTCTTGTAGAAAGTGGCGGTAACCTTCAGGAAATCACCGTCCGCAATCTGACCTTCCTCTGCCAGTTTTTCCACATACTTGGTGTTGTTGATGTAGAATCCAGACACATAGCATGTAGATTTCGTGAAATAACCGCTGTACTTGAACACAACGTCATATTTTTCTTCGGACGGGGAATAGACGGCGTAGGCCTTGCTGTTAAAACCGTTTTTCGGATTCGTAAGTCCTGCGTACTGTCCTGCCGAAGAAAGCACCAAGGCGTTATCGGACTGATCCATGCCTCCTTTTTTGAGCGAAACTCTCCAACCACCCCTGAAATCGCTGTTGACATCACCGCAAGACGTACACAGGGCAGAATAATTGTCAAGCATTATATACTTGTTGAAATAAAGGCTGTCAATGACCGGATAATTTGTCGGATCCTCAACTATGTAGCCGAATTGTCCTCCCAAAGTGTAGCTCATAGTAGAAGGTTTGTTCTCACAAGAGATGGCAGCGATAGAGATAACCGCCAGAATGAAAATTTTGATCGAGTTTTTCATGAAAAAATTTATTTTTAATGTTATTCAGCCAAATTTACAACATAATTTCAACAGTACCAACAAAATCAGACGGACCTGTCAGCCAAATGTCGCGGATTTGAAGAGTTTCGCCCTCACAGTGCGGGACAAAATCAACAGCAAGAGTGGCTATGGCGGCTTTCACGAGGCAGGTGACGCTACCATGAGCATCGACTCTTCCGGCGATGCCTTGTGAATATGCGGCTATCGCGGAGGCGACAATGCCCGTGCCGCAGGCCAATGTCTCATCCTCAACGCCTTTCTCGAATGTACGAATATGCAAGACAACATCATCTCCTTCCGGCACCGGCTCAACGAAATTCACGTTGGTGCCGGCGGGAGCGAAACGTGGATCCCCACGAAGAGTCCGGCCTTCAGACAGAACAGGATAATCCTTCAGGCAGTTGACGAATTTTACCAGATGCCGGGTTCCGGTGTCCAGAAAGCAGGCATGCTCATCCGGGAAAGTCCGGATTCCGGACACATCCCGCATCTTCAGGCGGACAGTTCTTTCTGACCATAGATCATGCTGAGGCGATTGGGATAAGGGTTTGCCTGCGGTCACTTCGACAGGTTCAGCGACCGGAGGCAGCCGCTTAAAGGACGGAGACAGCCGTTCCGTGACCGAAAGAATCTCAGCCTGATGGCGGCCGTCGGGAGCGTCAAACGTTATCGGTTCACCAGACTTGACAAGTCCAAGATCGGCGGCGAAGGCGACGATGCAGCGGCCACCGTTGCCACACATCATGCCTCCGCTGCCGTCCGGATTGTAAAAGACCATCCGGAAAGCTGCGTCGGGGCTATCTTCAAGCAGCATGACCCCGTCCGCACCGAAACCGATGTGGCGGTCACATAGACGGCGGATTTGTTCCTGTGACAGGGACAACTTACCGGCACGGTTGTCGGCCAGAAAGAAATCATTGCCCGCGCCATGGTATTTATAGAATTTCTGAGGCATGCTCTTATCTTAAAAGCGATTCCAGTTCCACAGAAGCATCCGTCCTGCCGTCACGATACTTTACGATGACAGGGGCATAGACATGAATCCCGGCCTCATTTCCGGGCCCGGAAGACACCGGGCGGCTCCCGGAAACCACCACAGCGCCCGCTGGTACAACAATCTGACCCGATGATGTCCTTGGAATATATTCACCTGAAGTGGCGTCATAGATGGCGGTTCCCTTGGTCAGTATCACCCCGGAGGCAAGCACAGCCCCCTCTCCCACTATCGTACCCTCGTATATTCCGCAGTTTCCGCCGACGAAAGCATTGTCCTCGACAATAACCGGCATCGCACCGGCCGGTTCCAGCACTCCGCCGATCTGAGCCGCCGCCGAGATGTGCACATTCTTTCCGATCTGGGCACAGGACCCCACAAGGGCATGAGAGTCAATCATCGTGCCCTCGTCCACATAAGCGCCGATGTTGACATAGGACGGCGGCATCATTATCACCGACGGAGCGAGATAAGCCCCGCAACGAACACTGCTGCCACCCGGAACTATGCGGACACGATCCTGCAAAGAGAATGACCTAAGCGGAAGCGTGTCCTTGTCGAAGAATGAATATCCTCCCTCACTCAGATCCTTCAACTTTCCGACCTTGAATCCCTCCAGAATGGCTTCCTTTATCCATGTGTTCACTTTCCAGCGGCCGTCCACTTTCTCAGCCACACGGATCTCACCTGTCTCCAACTGACGGCGCACAGTCTGAAAATCCATCATATTCCCGTCTCTTTTAAAGATTCGATCATCGCCTTCCACGTCGAAGGAGAGGCCTCGGTCAAAGGAATGCGCATCTCGCTTGAGCAGAGCCCGAGAAGGCTCAAACCGGCCTTCACAGGAATCGGATTGCTCTCGGCAAAGCAGCTGCGGAACAACGGCACAAGTCTTTTGTTGATCTCTTCAGCTGTAGTGAAATCCTTATCAGCCAAAGCGTTCACCAATTTCACCATCAACTCCGGGGCTAAGTTGGAAACAACGCTGATCACTCCGTCTCCCCCAGCCTTCATGATTTGGAATGTCTGGTCGTCATTGCCGCTCAAAACGCTGAACTTCGCGGACTTTTCGGAAAGAATCATGTTGATCTGAACAAGATCTCCGGAAGCCTCCTTGACCGCGATCACGTTGGGAATCTCCTCCAGACGCAGGGTCGTGTCAGCCGACATATTCACCCCGGTCCTGCCGGGCACGTTGTAGGCTACTATGCCCTTGTCGGTAGCTGCCGCCACCATTTTGAAATATTCATAAATCCCTTCCTGCGTCGGCTTGTTGTAGTAAGGCACAACGATGAGGAACGCATCCGGCCCGTAAGGATCCAGCAGGCGGATGTTCCGGATAGTCTGCGCCGGAGAGTTAGCCCCGCCGCCGACCACCAAAGGTCTGTCAGGGCATAGTTCCCTGGTGATCCGGAGAATCTCACATTTTTCATCATTCTCCAGGCAAGGAGTCTCGGCGGTCGTACCCAGCGGAACCAGGAAATGGATACCGGCCTCGACCTGCCTGCGCACCATCGCCTTATAGGCCTCAAAATCAACCTTTCCTTCCTTGAACGGAGTCACAAGCGCCGTTCCGCAACCTTTCAGTTTCATATTCAATCCTCCTTGAAAAACAGTTCCTTGAATTCATGCACACCCTGCAGTCCCTCGGTCATCAAAGCCGCGACGACCGCTCCCTCGGCAAAACCCCTGCGTGAGAAAGCCTCGTGCTCTATCGTGATGCGGTCGTTTTCTCCCTCGAAACCGACTGTATGAATTCCGGCGAGTTCGCCGACACGCACAGAAGCCACATCGGGCTTGACTCCCAAATCCTCCTCCACCACAGCCGCCAAAGATTTCGCAGTTCCGCTCGGAGCGTCCAATTTATGGACATGATGCTTCTCCACAATGTAGGGAGAATAGCCTCCCGCTTTAGCCAAATACCTGGAAATCAATCCTACCGCGGCGGAAAGGACATTCACGCCGACAGAATAGTTCGATGAATATATCATCGGGGTCCCATGGCTCTCAAAGCATTTCACCACATTGTCCTTGATGTCGTTCCAGCCCGTCGTGCCGATCACCGCAGCCTTGAAATTGGCGGCGATGAATCCGTAATTGCTCCTGAACGCGTCCGGAGTCGTGAAATCTATGCAGACACAATCCTTCGCCAAAACCGGGTCAAATGATGTTATGTCCTCGCTTGTCCCGGCGCACTCGATGCCTCGTGCCTTCAAGACTGTCGCCACATTATGCCCCATGCGGCCATAGCCGCTGATAACCACTTTTATCATCTTTACCTGAATATATAGTCATGCACAGCCTTCAGAGTGACCGCAAGCCGGTCACGGTCAATGACAAAGCTTTCGCTCATCAAATTCGCCCCGACATCCGCCAAAGACACTTTGCCGGAAGATTTGATGGCTTTGTCGCCAAGCCCCTCGAAACCGACAATGTTCCTGCCTATGACCGATATGAAAGCCTTGTCGCGATATACCGTCACATCCGCCCAGCCACCGATTTCTTCAATGGCTTCCTCGAAGCCGTCTGTAGCCTCAGACACAACCAGATAGACTGCCGACTCCGTAGCCTTGGCCAGGATAACATTCACTCTCCTGGCAGACATGGAGGCAAAGACCTTTCCGAGCATATTCGTCACTCCTTCCATCTTGCATGAGCAGATCTTGACGAACAGTGTCTCTTCCCTGACAGCCACCGACTTAGGGCCATCGGGAGACTCGTCGCCCCTGGTGACGAGACTGCCGCCGCATTCCGGATTGCCTGAGTTGAGAACCAGAATCGGAATATTCTTTCGTCTGGCAGGTTCGATCGTGAGCGGATGCAGCACGCGTGCGCCCATCGCCGCCATCTCTGCCGCCTCCTCGTACGAGATCACATCTATTTTCCTCGTGTCGTGCACTATTCTTGGATCTGCCGTGCGGATGCCGTCCACATCGGTCCAGATCTCGACCCGCTGAGCCCCGAGCGCCATACCGAAAATCGCGGCGGAATAGTCCGAGCCCTCGAAACCGAGGACCGACGGGGCCCCGGCCTCCGTGGAAGCCACGAAACCTTGAGTCAGGACAATGTCCACGCCTTTGGACCCGGCACCGACAATTCTTTTCACATTGGACTCGGTAATGTCCAGGTCCGGCCGGGCGTTCAGGTAGTTGTCGTCTGTTATGATCATCCTTCTGGCGTCAATCCACTGGCAGGAGACTCCATTGGCGTTGAACGCGTAACTGATTATGGTCGAAGAGAGAAGTTCTCCGGTGGAGATTATCCTGGCCTCGCTGCGGGGTGACAGTTCTCCGATAAGGCAGACACCTCCGACGAAAGTCTCCAGCCCGCCGATCAGTTCTTCAACATCCTCCATGGCATTCTCAAGCAGTTTCGGATTGTCAGCAAGGAGTTCCTTGGCAAGGAGGAAATGCCTTTCGCGGAGAGCGGCAAGCAAAGCCTTCACATTTTCTTCATGCTGAGCCTCAGCCTCTTTTGCCAAAGAACACAGTGACCTCGTGACTTTGGCCAAAGCGGAGACCACCACGAGAGGCTTGTCATGAAGCCTGCCCCTCACAATCGAGATCACCCTGTTGATCGCCTCTGCGTTCTGGACGGACGTGCCGCCGAATTTCATCACTATCATTTCAGTCTATCTGTTTTTGTCCGTTTACTGTCTTGAATATTTTCACATACTGGCAGACCGCCTTTTCCATTTCGGAGAGAAGGACATATTCATTGTCCGTGTGAGCCGTGAGTATGGAGCCAGGCCCGCAGATGGCCCTTTCCGGGAACTTCGTGAGCCTCGGAGCGTCGCTGCCGAATGAGACTGTCTTTGACGCTATCCCTTCGACCACGTGATAATAACGCAGCGGGGAGTCTCCCCCGAAGGCTTCCAGAGACGCATCATGAGGGCATATTCCGGAAAGTATGTCCTCAATGAGGCTGTCGGTAGTGAATGTGGTGCGGAAATAAAGCCTGAAACGGACCTCCGGGCTGAGAATGTTCTGCGGATTGTCGCTGACAAGGCCACCGACATTCCAGGTCGTGTCTCCAAGGATAGGATCCAAAGGGAATTTGGTCAGTCTCAACGCGTTGATAAAATTCACGAATCTGTCCACCGCGCTTTTCCCATATTCGGGATAACCGGAATGGCACGCACGCCCCGGAATGGTGATTCCGAAAGCCTTCGTACCTTTGCTGGCCGAAACCAGACAATTGTCGGTAGGCTCCCCCACCAAGACAAATTTCCCACCTGGACAGTCTCGGGAATATGCCTTCGCTCCGAAAGACCCGGTCTCCTCTCCGGCAAGCAGCAGCAGACCGAAATCCCGGAAGCCTTCCTCATACAACTGGCGGCAGGCGGAATACATTGCGAATATCTGCCCCTTGGCATCACAGCTTCCCCGGCCTGTCACGATCACGTCATCCCTCACGGCCGCCTTTCTGTCAGGCAGAATGTCCCCTTCGCTCACGTCAGAGACAACCGGCGCGATGTAAGGCGGAACCGTGTCCAGATGTGTGCAGAACACAAAGGAAGGTTTCCCGGTCCCTGACCAGTCGAACAGCAGGTTGACCGTCCCGTCCCCTACCTCGTGGCTTTGGACAGAGCAGTCACCGAACGGCAGACGCTTCCCGAGAGACTCCGCCAAGAGCCTCTCATCCCCGGATAGCGAGGGAATGTTCAAAATACTCAGGAACAAATCCAGATCCATACACTACGCTGTTTCGTCAAATATAACAATAAATCCGTGCTCCGTCAAGGAATGGAGGTAAGTAGGGATGGTAAAATGAGTTGAAAACCTCATGATTGATCCGGAAGATCGATTTTCAGATGAGGGTTACGGCGTGAATACAAGCTCAGGGAAATGGCCAGAAGCAAGGCTATGACGCAGACAGCCACAAACATCACCTCCACTCTGACGGCGCCGGCCTCGCTCACGCCATTGTCAAGGTTTGTGTCCGCAAGGATTTTGCCGGCAAACATCTTGAATGACATAAGGCCAAGGTTCTGGACCCAATATATTAAAGAATATGCCGTGCCCAAAACTTTTTCCGGGACGATCCTCGGTACGGAAGGCCACATCGCCGCCGGAACCAGCGAGTAACCGAAGCCGAGGAACACCATGCCGAGGTAACCGTAGAGTGGCACGCCGGACGGAGCGAAGGCCAGCATCAGGTGGGCGACAAGCGCCAGTACGGCACCGGCCAGCATCCAACGGGTTCCATGACCGACCTTGTCCACCAATATTCCGAAAACCGGAGCGAACACCACTGTGGCGAACGGGAGCATCGACACCATCCACCCGGCCGCCTCCACCGGAACGTCAAAGCGTGGAATCAGAATCGCCGACGCGAACTTCTTGAATGAAATTATGCTGCTGTAGAAGAACACACACAGCAAAGCTATTGATATGAACTGCCTGTTTTTCAAAAGTTTCAAGACATCCGAAAAACGAAACACATCCTCTTCTGATGTCTTCGCCGAGTCCTTCAATCCACCCTGTCTGTCGAATCTGGCGTCCATTGCCACAAACACCGCCCACAGAACCATCCCGGCAAGCATCAGCCCCAGTCCTAGGAATGCCGGACGAGCCGTCTCAATCAATGAATATGTCTGGCCTGCGGCTTTCCCAGCGACCAGTTTCGGAGACACCACAAGGGCAAATGCGGTTCCCAGCCTGGCAATCGCGAGCTGGAGACCCATTGCGAAAGCCATATTCCCGCCCTTGAACCACTTGGCTATAGACCTGGTCACAGCCACTCCTGCGATCTCACTGCCAAGGCCAAAGAACATACATCCGACATAAGCCGTTGTCAAGGATGCCTTTGGCTGGAATCCGGAGGTCAGTGCATAAGTCACAAGCGCGGCGCCTCCGGCCATCATGGTGACAAATACGGATCCGGTGACACGCACTCCCCACTTGTCCAGAAGCATTCCGCATATCACCAGACCGCCGAACACACAGAGGACAGAGTAACCGCTTGTATAAAGACCATAGTCAGCCGAGTTCCAGCCAAGCTGGAGCACGGACGGGTTCTCGAACAAATGAGACAGGGTGGAGAACATGTCGTCAAAGTAATACGACGCGAACATCGGCACCACAAGACAAGCCAACGCTATCCAACAAGAATATTTTCTTAATGATTTAGCCACTATCGTTCAGCCTATTGTTAAGTTCGCCCCGGAGAGGATCATCCCCGGGGCGAAAAGCTTATATTTTCATCAACTACTTCTGAATGTTCGGGAGTTCAAGTCCAAGGTGGCGTTTGCCGTCCAGAACCTTAAGATAGAGGGCGATCAGAAGCGCCAACACACCGAACCCGGCGAAGATGACAAGCGGAATCGTGTAGTTGTAAGGGATAAACTCTGCCCCGGCGGCCTTTGCGGCGATCACGGCCGGATTATCGGCGTTGACGCTAGTCAGGACGCTTCCGATAATCTTCGGAACAAAGCAGAGACCTATGTTCTGGACCCAGAAGATAAGGCAGTAGGCCGACCCGAGAATCTTCTCATCAATAATCTTCGGTACAGAAGGCCAAAGGGCGGCGGGAACGAGAGAGAAACTGATTCCCAACACTACGATCGTCGCAAGAGCGATGAACTTGCTGTGGGTAGCCGGCAGAACGAAAGCGAAGACAAGATGGCAGACAATCAGAAGCAAAGCGCCCCAGATCAGCATCGTGGCCCCTTTCCCCTTAGTGTCAAGGAATCTACCGAGGAACGGAGTGATGAGCGCGGCACCTATCGGGAACCATCTGAATATGTCAGATGCGGTTCTGGCGGAGATTCCGTCCAGATTGCACTGGAGCATATTCGCGCCATATCTTTGGAATGGGAAGATCGCTGAATAATAGAGTACGCACAGAAGGGCCACAACCCAGAAACTTTGGGATGAAAAGATCTTGCCGAGGTCGCTGAGTTTGAACTCCTCCTCTGAAGACTCGTCATCTGACTTGATGCCTGCCTCCACAAGTTGACCATCGAACTTCTTGTCCATGACACTGAACACGATGAAGTTGATGAGACCAATGAGAAGCAGCACCGTGCAGAATCCGACCGGGCCCTGCACGCCGCCAAGTTTTGAAGCGAGGATCGGGCTGATCGAGAACACTGAGAAGACACCCACTCGGGCGATCGCCATCTCAACACCCATCGCCATGGCCATTTCTTTGCCTTTGAACCACTTGGCGATGGCTTTGGACACTGTTGTTCCTGCCATCTCACAGCCGCAGCCGAAGATCATGAATCCCAAGGCGGCCATCTTTGCGCTTCCTGGCATGGAGACCCACCAGGTTCCGAGCCACTCGCAGAAAGCCGTGGTCTGGAACCAATCGGTTATACCTATATATTTAATGGAAGCTCCGATGAACATCATCGAGGCGGAGAGGATTCCGGTAAAACGGACTCCCATCTTGTCCAAAATGATACCTGCGAGAATCAGGAAGCCGCAGACATTGAGGATGTACTCAGCACTGGCGTAGGTGCCGAACACATCCGGGCTCCAACCTCTCTGCTGCTCGATGAGAGCCTGCAACGGCGACATAACATCGACGAACATGTAGCCGAAGAACATCATCAGTGCGATAAGAATGAGGGCGGTCCACCTTGCGGCCGGCGAGTCATTCATCAGTTTTTGGATTTTTTCTGACATTTTGCTTTATCTCTTTTTAAATATATTCGCGATGAATGTAAAAATATTCAAACAACTTGCGAATATAAGAAAAATGTCGGAATAAAGTCGTACCTTCGTCCCTATGATTCTTGATATGGTCAATTCTCCTGAAGACCTCAGGAGACTCAACATAAAGGAACTGCAACCGCTCTGCGGCGAGATACGGGACTACATCGTAAGATGCTGCGCGGACAACCCCGGGCATTTGGCTTCCAGCCTCGGTGCCGTCGAACTGATTGTGGGCCTGCATTATGTGTTTGACACGCCAAAGGACAAACTGGTCTTTGACGTGGGGCATCAGGCATACGCGCACAAGATTCTGACAGGTAGGAAAGAGGCTTTCAAAAAGAACAGGATGCCGGACGGGATCAGCGGCTTTCCGAACAGGGACGAGAGCCGCTATGACGCTTTCGGGGCAGGACACGCCTCCACTTCGATCTCCGCCGCGCTTGGGATGGCAGAGGCCGCCAAGCTGGCAGGCACGGGCGAAAAGGTGGTGGCGATGATCGGCGACGGAGCGATGACCGGCGGATTGGCGCTGGAAGGGTTGAACAATGCCGGAGAGAGCGACACCGACCTGCTCGTTGTCCTGAATGACAATGACATGGCAATTGACGGCAACCGAGGGGCCCTTCATTCATACCTGCTCAGGCTGACAACGGATCCGGCATACAACCGCATCAAGACTCATATCTGGGACAAACTCGGCGCGGGAAAATTCAGAAACAGAATCCAACGCTTCGTACGGAAGGCCAAGTCCGGACTGGTCACGACATCTGGAGGAGATCTCTTTGAGGCGTTCGGTTTCAGGTACTTCGGTCCCATCGACGGGAACGACATCGCCGAAGTAGTAAGAACCCTCAGGCGTCTCAAGGGCATCAAGGGGCCTAAAATACTCCACACATGTACGGTAAAAGGCAAGGGGTACGCTCCTGCGGAGTCAGACCCGACCACCTGGCACGCTCCGGGAAAATTCAACGCCGAAACCGGTGAAAGGCCGGTCAAGAACTATCCCGCCGAACGTTATCAGGATGTGTTCGGCCAAGTCCTGTGCGAATTGGCGGAAAAAGATTCCAAAGTGATAGGAATCACCCCGGCGATGGCCACAGGCAGCGGAATGACCGATTTCGCGGCCAGATTCCCAGACAGGTTCTTCGATGTGGGAATAGCCGAAGAACACGCCGCGACTTTCGCGGCCGGACTTGCGGCGGGAGGCATGAAGCCGTACTGCGTCATCTACTCATCTTTCGCACAAAGGGCATACGATGAAATCATCCATGACATCGCTCTCCAAAAACTGAATGTTGTGCTTTGCCTTGACAGGGCGGGCCTTGTGGGCGAGGACGGAGCGACTCACCAGGGGGCGTTCGACCTCGCCTCACTGCGCTGCATTCCCAACACCATCATCGCGGCGCCGAAAGACGAGGCCCAACTCAAGAATCTTCTTTACACAGGACTGAATATAAATGAGGGTCCGTTCGTCATCAGATATCCAAGAGGACTTGGCGAAGGGGTCAACTGGAGACAAGCCGAACCAAAGACTATGGAAATAGGCAAAGGTGAGAAACTGGCCGACGGTGAAAGAGTCGCCGTCCTGGCTCTCGGTCCGGTGGCGCACAGGGCGGTCGAGGCGTCGGAGAGGCTAAGGAAAGAGACAGGAACCGGCCCGGCCATATTCAATGTGATATTCCTGAAACCGTTTGACTCTGAAATTCTTGAGGAAGCAAGTCATTTTGAGCGGATTGTCACTTTGGAGGACGGCTGCCTGAAAGGCGGGCTTTTCAGCGAGGTCTGTGAATATGTCGCATCACGCGACCTGGACATCGAAGTGAGCGGCGTCGGGATTCCTGACAGGTTCATCGCGCAGGATTCCGTGAACCGGCAAAGGGAGGAATGTGGATTGACCACAGAACGGATTTATTCAGAACTGAAGCGACTTTATCAAAAATAATCGAAAAAGTTTTGGAGAATCCGAATTATTGCCTATCTTTGCAATCCCTTTGTGAAAGGGAATGTTCTTTAAAATAACGCCGATATAGCTCAGTTGGCCAGAGCACGTGATTTGTAATCTCGGGGTCGTGGGTTCGAATCCCTCTATCGGCTCGATACGGCCAAAAAGCTGTACAAATATTGGGAGGATCGCATAGCGGCAATTGCGGCGGACTGTAAATCCGCTCCTTCGGGTTCGGTGGTTCGAGTCCACCTCCTCCCACAACATTCGCGGAAGTAGCTCAGTTGGTAGAGCATCAGCCTTCCAAGCTGAGGGTCGCGAGTTCGAACCTCGTCTTCCGCTCCATTAAAAGCCGGTGTAGCTCAGGGGTAGAGCGCATCCTTGGTAAGGATGAGGTCATGAGTTCAAATCCCATCACCGGCTCAAACTGCATTATTTAGTTTACTCA
>DCCQ01000073.1:0-182 GCA_002314195.1 Bacteroidales bacterium UBA1077
CCGGTATTTCCCTGTTTTCCACTGTTATTGTCATGGTTATGCTGTTATTGTCATGTTGCCGCAAAATTATAATATTTACTTAAGTTTAACAAATCAGGCTCTGACTGATTTGGCAATCTGTTGTGCCGTGCGTGGAAAAGTGGGCCTTGACGCACGATAGGTGCCTGGAGGGTACTGCCGTG
>DCCQ01000073.1:310-13935 GCA_002314195.1 Bacteroidales bacterium UBA1077
AAGTGGGCCTTGACGCACGATGGGGCCTGGAGGGTTCTGTCGTGCGTGAGGTGGCTGTCCTTGCGCACGGGGTATGATATTCCTTTGGCTTTAATGGGTGATGTCAGTTGAAGTCCTTGTGCAAATGAAGATATTTTACTAATTTTGCGCTCAGGCAGGTAAAAATAGGCCAAAGGAAATGCTTGAAGGTATAAAGACAGATATCGAAAAGTTGATCGCGCTGTACGAGGCGGAAAGACTGGAGCGTGAAAGGCTTCAGTCTGAGCTTGTTCAGTGTAAGGCTGACAATGAGTCCTGCAGGAAGCGGATTGAAGATTTGGAACAACAGATTGACAACCTTCATCTGTCAGAGGCTTTCGGAGTTGGTGGAGACAGTTCCGCCGCAAAGGAAAAGATAGAGAAACTGGTCAAGGAGATTGACAAGTGCATCACCTTGCTTGAGAATTAGGAATGGGACAGAACATCAAAATAAAGATCGCGGGTAATGAATATCCCCTCGTCGCGTCCTCGCCAGAGATGGAAAGGATGATGAGGCTCGCGGCTGATGCCATCAACCAGAAATTGACGGCATATGACGCGAAGTACCCGAACAAAACCCTTTCCGACAAACTTTCCTTTGTCGCACTCAATGAAGCTGTCGGCAGGTTGGCCTACCAGAAGAGACTTGCCGATGCCGACGCGGAGGCTAAGAAGCTTCAGGAGGATGTCGAATCCTACATTAAGAATATTGAAAAAGACGGCCGTTAGTCCCACGTGCTCAAATCAACAAGTTCTTCGGAACCGAGTTTACTCGAGCCGGCTATGACGGGCCAAGGTTACCTTCGGGGATTGCGCTTTTTGCGCGACGGTGGATCTCTGAACCGGTGCGGATCTCAAATCTTATTAATTTAAGGTTTCTGACAAGCGACTAACGGCTTTTTTAATGTTTCCAAGACGATCGGTTTCCTTTGTGGACTGCCGGTCGTTTTTTAGCGTCGGTCTGCCTGAAATGACAAAAATGATGGCATGGCGGCTTTCCGGCTCCCATGACGAATTTGGAGATTTGAACACTTAATTTATTGATATTATGTTGCTATTTTTTATAGGAGTACTGATCGGCGCTGTGATCGCGCTGACGGCTTACATCGTCATTCAGAAGATAGTTCTGAAGGGACAGAAGAACGAGATCATCGCAAAGGCAGAGATTGAGGCTGAGGGAATAAAGAAAGACAAGATACATCAAGCCAAGGAGAAGTTCCTGCAGCTCAAGAGCGAGCATGAGCAGTACATCAACGAGAAGAATAGTCAGCTGAAAGATGCCGAGAACAGAATCAAGCAGAAAGAGAACTCGTTGAACCAACAGAATTCCGAACTTCAACGCAAGATGCGTGACGCTGACAATGCGAAGGCAAGTTTCCAGGCACAGCAGGAGGCTCTCACCAAGAAGACTGAGGAATATGAAAGGCTCAGTGCCCAGGCCAACAAGCAACTTGAGACAATTGCCGGGATGAGTGCGCAGGACGCGAAGAACATCCTCATGGAAAACATGAAAGCCGAAGCCAGGACCGAGGCCCAGGCATATATCAACGACACCATGGACGAGGCTCGTCTTAATGCTTCCAAGGAGGCTAAAAGAATAGTCATCAACACAATACAGAGAACCGCCACGGAGACGGCAATCGAGAATGCCGTGACGACTTTCCCTATCGAGAATGATGAGATCAAAGGACGGATCATCGGAAGGGAAGGACGTAACATCCGTGCCCTTGAGGCCGCCACTGGAGTTGAGATCGTTGTTGACGACACTCCGGACGCCATTCTTCTCTCGGCCTTCGATCCAGTCCGCAGAGAGGTCGCAAGACTTGCCCTGCACCAGCTGGTCGTTGATGGCAGAATCCATCCGGCACGTATCGAGGAAGTTGTCGCCAAGGTTCAGAAACAACTTGAGGATGAGATTCTTGAGACCGGTAAGAGAACCTGCATTGATCTCGGTATACACGGTCTTAATATAGAACTTGTGAAACTCATCGGTCGAATGAAGTACCGCTCGTCTTACGGTCAGAACCTTCTTCAGCACTCACGTGAGGTCGCCAACATCTGTGCGATCATGGCCGCAGAGCTGGGCCTGAATCCGAAACTGGCAAAGAGGGCGGGGCTCCTTCACGACATCGGAAAGGTTTCCGAAGAGGAACCGGAGCTTCCACACGCGCTGCTTGGTATGAAGCTGGCCGAACAATATAAGGAAAAACCGGAGATCTGCAACGCCATCGGAGCCCACCACGAGGAGATCGAGATGACATCCATCATCTCTCCTATCGTGATGATCGGTGACGCCATTTCCGGAGCCCGCCCTGGTGCCCGTCGTGAGGTCATCGAGTCATACATCAAGAGACTCAAGGGAATGGAGGATCTTGCCGCCGCTTATCCGGGAGTCACAAAGAGCTATGCCATCCAGGCCGGCCGTGAGCTTCGCGTCATTGTGGGAGCCGAGGAGGTAAGTGATGATCAGGCAGGAAGACTGTCTGCGGACATCGCACAGAAGATTCAGGAAGAGATGACTTATCCGGGACAGGTCAAGATCACGGTGATCAGGGAGACCCGTTCTGTCTCATACGCAAAATAGCAATCAACGAATATAACGGCAAATGTTTTGACGCTATGACACATACTTTCAAGAAAGCTATGGCGTTGGTGGCTGCGCTCCTGCTCGGGAGCGTGGCCTCTTTCGCACAGGCCCCGGAGGCGACCGCCAAGTGGTCCGTCTCAAGCAAGGCTGTTTCCGACAACGTTTTCGAGTTGACATTCAAGGCCGCCATCGAGGACGGATGGCACATCTACACGATTGACCACCCCTATAATCCGATTGTCATCGAGTTCACTTCCTCTGATGAATATTTATTGGAAGGCAATCTGAACCAACTCACCAAGCCGGCTGAACTCAAAGGCGAAAAAGTGTTCTTTGACTCGGTTAAGCTTACTCAATTGATTAAATTGACAGCAAACGAGGCGACGGTGACAGGTGAAGTTTCCTGGAGTGGCTGCAATGACCAGTTCTGCGCCGCGCCTGAGGTCTGGGAGTTCTCTGTAACACTAAAGCCCGCTGCCTCGTCAACAGCTGATGCGCCTGTGACTAAAGGAAACGCTGACACAGCGTATTCTGTGACAAACTCTTCGGAGGAGGACGGAGCGGCTTCCTTGGAAGACTCCCATGCCATTCGGGCCGGCGGTTCATCCGCCATCATCGCAGAGGATGCCACAAAGGACTCTGGATCGTTGTGGGCTCTCATCATCGAGGCGATCCTTTGGGGATTCGCCATGCTGATGACCCCGTGCGTGTTCCCGATGGTGCCGATGACGGTGTCGTTTTTCATGAAACAGTCCACGACAGCCGCGGAGGGCCGTTTCAAGGCTTTTATCTACGGTCTGTTCATCGTGCTTCTTTACACGGTCCCGATCAGTGTGATCATCGGATTGACCTGGCTCATCGGAGGCAACACGGTCACCGCCGACATATTCAACTGGCTTGCGACACATTGGCTTCCGAACTTGATATTCTTCATCGTGTTCATGGTTTTCGCCGCGTCTTTCTTTGGTGCCTTCGAGATCGAACTGCCTTCAAGCCTTGCCAACAAGAGTGACGCGAAGTCCGGCGGCAAGGGGCTCGGCGGCATATTCTTTATGGCCCTTACCCTTGTTCTGGTGTCGTTCTCCTGTACGGGCCCGATTGTGGGCACAGTGCTGATCAAATCAACCCAGGGTGAGTTCTGGACCCCGATGGTCACTATGTTGGCGTTCTCCGTCGCCTTCGCCCTGCCGTTCACGATTCTGGCGATGTTCCCGTCGCTGCTGAAGAAGATGAAAGGCAAGTCCGGTTCGTGGCTGAACAGTGTGAAGGTCGTCTTGGGCTTCATCGAGGTGGCGCTCGGCTTCAAGTTCCTGAGCGTCGCTGACCAGACCTATCACTGGGGACTTCTTGACAGGGAGGTCTATCTGGGGATATGGATAGTCACGTTCTCGCTTCTGGGATTCTACCTTCTTGGAAGACTGCGTTTCAAGAATGACGATCCTGTGGAACACATCTCTGTGGCAAGGCTTGGTTTGGCTATCGCCGTGTTCACATTCGTTGTGTATATGATACCTGGAATGTGGGGCGCGCCATTGAAGGCTCTGTCCGGTTATCTTCCACCGATGGAGACTCAGGATTTCGTGGTTTACAATTATGCGGATTCTCCGGCCGGTTCGGTCACTTCGGTCACTTCGACAGGCTCAGCGACCACCGAAGCGACTGACCCCGCCGGCACTTCGACAGGCTCAGTGGCCGGAGCATCTTACGGCCGGAAGTATGGCCTTAAGATGCCCCTCGGCCTGAACGGTTACTTCACCTTGGAGAAAGGCCTGGCCGTCGCGAAAGCCCAAGGCAAGCCCGTTTTCGTGGACATCACCGGTCACGGCTGTGTCAACTGCCGCGAGATGGAGCAGCGCGTCTGGAGCGATCCTCGAGTCATGGATATTCTCAAAAATGACTATATCCTTGTTGCTCTCTATGTGGATGACAAAACCAAACTCGACGAGTCTGACTGGCTGACCACTCCGGAAGGCAAGACCCTGAAGGAGATCGGTCGTGTCAATTCTTATATTGCCCGCACCCGTTTCGGTGTCAACGCCCAGCCGAACTACGTCCTCCTGGACTCTGACGGTAACCAACTTGCTCCGGTCCGAGGCTACAACCTCTCGGTTGAAGGTTTCATCGCATTCCTTAACTCTGGACTTAATAAGTAGTCATGCCTCTTTGTTAAGACATCTTGTCTTTCTTGAAATACTTCCCGACAACTGGCATGGAGGAGAGAGGGAAATCACGCTTGATGATCACGGCGCAGAAGGCCAGGATCATGATGGTGTTGAGTACGATGGCGGTCAATGAGCCGAGGTGAGCGTTGGTGAAGGACATCCCGGCGAACAGGATAACGGCAAGGCTGACGTACAGTGCGATGTCCTTGAGCGGGTACTTTATCGGGTACTTTTTCTGACCGACAAAGTAGGACAGCACCATCGCAACTCCGTAGCCGGCGAATCCGGCCCATGCGCAGGCTATGTAGCTGAACTTCGGGATGAACAGGATGTTCACGCCAAAGAGGACGAGGCATCCGATGCCGGAGAACAACGCACCCCAAAGTGTCTGGTCTGTAAGCTTGTACCAGAAAGAGAGGTTGAANNAGGTGTTCTAGAGGTTCTAGGTGTTCTAGGGGGGGCTAAGGATTATAGGATATTACTTGCGGAAGTATTTGCCTATGATGGGGAGATTATTGAGCGGGAAGTCATAGTGGACTGTATGCGCTATGAAGAGTACGATGCAAGCCGTGTTGATAAGCAAGCGAAGCCACAACTGCGGTACGTACTGCGCATCGAGCTGCATGATGGTGAAGAAGATTGCCGTGATAAGCACGTATGCGCCGATGCTCTTGAGCGGATAGTTGATAGGATAGTAGTGCTGACCTACAAAGTAGCTTAGCACCATGGCTGTGGCATAGCCCGCAAATCCAGCCCAAGCACATGCCATGTAGCCGAAGTGGGGGATGAAGATGATATTCACCGCGATGAGCACCGCACAGCCCGCTCCCGAGAACCAAGCACCCCAGATGGTCTTGTCGATGAGTTTGTACCAGAAAGAGAGGTTGAAGTAGATTCCCATCATGATCTCGGCGGCCATTACGATCGGCACGACTTTCAGGCCTTCCCAATAGCTGCGGCCGATGATGTATTTAAGGATATTCATGTACCCTATGACGCAGAGGAAGGCGAGGAGGGTGAATATTATGAAGTATTTCATCGCCTTGGCGTACATCTCCTTGCTGTTCTTGTCGGCAGCGCTGCCGAACACGAACGGTTCGTAGGCGTAGCGGAAGGCCTGGGTGATCATCGCCATTATCATCGCGATCTTGATGCTGGCTCCATAGATGCCTAGAGGCACTGAAGATCCTTCCCCGTAAATGAACGGGAATATGATCTGAGAGCCGCTCTGGTTGAGGATTCCGGCGATTCCAAGCACAAGAATCGGCCAGCTGTAGCCGAGCATCCTTTTCAGCAGTCCTCCGTCGAATCCGAACTTGAACCCCTTTAGTTCCTTCCAGAAGAAAAGCGTGATTGTCGCTGTGCAGAACAAGTTGATGTAGAACACGTAACCAACGTCAAGCCCGCTGTCGTAAATCCCGAACGGGTTCGCTCCCAACTTCGGCAGAATCACAAAGTAAGCGAGATTCATGAATATGTTCAGTCCGATGAAGAGCAGTTTCAAGGCGGCGAATTTCAGCGGACGCTTTTTGTACCTGAGGTAAGAGAAAGGAATGCATTGGAAAGCGTCAATCGCCACCGTAGCGGCCATCGCCCACACGTAGGAAGGATGATCTGCGTAGCCAAGGGCCGAGGAAATCGGACTTATGAACAGTACGACAATCCCGACGAACAGCACCGAAGTCGTCAGAACCGATGTCAGGATAGTTGAATATACCTTGTCTGGATTCTCTCCCTCTTTGTTGGCGAACCGGAAGAACGTGGTCTCCATCCCGTAGGTCAGGATCACCAGCAGCAGGGCCGTGTAGGCGTACAGATTCGTCACGACACCGTAGTCGCCGCTTGACGAGGCGATGACATGTGTGTAAAGCGGGACGAGAAGGTAGTTGAGGAACCTCCCAATGATGCTGCTCAGGCCGTAGATTGCTGTGTCCTTGGCCAATGACTTCAGATTCGCCATTGTGTGTTTACTTTATTCCGTATTTCTTGATGAAAAATCGTAGCCACTCGCCGCAAGTCCTCCGGCGTTGGTCGGGAAACCCCTGTCAAGGTACTTGGTCTTCACCGTGATCGTCTCGGAATCAGTCCTGCGGTGAAATTGTACTTTACCTGATTTTTCTGTGCAAACACAGCCACTGTCGCGAACGACAACGTCAAGATAGCGATTGGCTTTTTCATATTATTCTAATAATCTTTGATTTACATAACTATAATCGCCCTGGAGACATCTTGTCACTCAGGCCTTGGATATTATCAAGAACAAAATTAGAACTTTTTTCTGTTTTTAGGACCATCAAGAAACTGTTTGGCTCTGAAAACTATGAGTGTGTGGTTTTTTTTGTAATTTTACGGATGAAACCAAAAAAAGGACAACATGAAGTACCCTATAGGAATACAAAGTTTCGACCAAATCATCAAAGATGGCTTTCTATACATAGATAAGACCAAGATGATTTATGATTTAGTGCAAAATGGAAAGATTTACTTTCTGAGCCGCCCGAGGAGGTTCGGCAAGTCTCTTCTCGTTTCTACACTCGAATGTTATTTCCAAGGGAAAAAAGAATTGTTCAAGGGTCTTGCCATCGATGGGTTGGAAACTGAATGGAAGGAGTATCCGGTATTCCGTGTTGACTTCAACGGCAAGAATTTTACAGAAGGAAGCGAATTGTTAAAAACCTTGACCGGATTTGTCGAGATGCAGGAAGCTGTTTATGGCAAGGATCCTTTCCACGACACTCTTGGCGACAGATTCTGCCATGTGTTGAAATCCGCCCATGAGAAGACGGGACAGCGCGTGGTAGTCCTGATAGATGAATATGACAAGCCGTTGTTGGACGTGTTGGACACTGGGCTGGAAACTGTTGTAGATGGTCAAAAAAGGAAAATTGAGGATTGGAACCGAGAGGTGCTGAAAGGGTTCTATTCTGTCTTTAAGGCCGCTGATGACCATCTTCGGTTCGTGTTGCTTACCGGTGTCACTAAATTCTCGCAAGTCAGTGTGTTCAGTGGCTTCAACCAACCTGATGACATCAGCCTGTCGGCCAGATATGACACCTTGTTAGGTGTTACCGAGGAAGAACTTCATACTGTCTTTAAGGAGCAAATCAAGGAGATGGCATTGGAATATGAGCTGAGCGAGGACGATATGAAAACAAAACTTAAGCGGCAGTTCGATGGCTATCATTTCAGCCGCCGGTTGAGGGGAGTGTATAATCCTTTCAGTGTGCTTAGCGCGTTCAATGAAATGTGGATTGACGACTATTGGTTCAAAACAGGTTCTCCATCCTATCTTGTCCGTCTTTTGGCTCATTGCAATGAGAACATCAATGAATTGGTTGGCAGGTATTACACACCGCAAGACTTTGATGACTATAAGGCTGATGTCGAGCGTCCTCTTCCGATGATTTATCAAAGCGGCTATCTCACCATCAAGGACTACAAGCGCTTGACCAATTCCTATCTTTTGGATTTTCCTAATGACGAGGTGAAACGTGGTTTTGTCACCTTGCTGACATCCAGCTACCTCAAACCAAAGGAGAATCCTGGCTCATGGGTCCTTGACGTGATAGAAGCTATGGAAGGTGGTGATCTTGAACAGTTGAGAATACTCTTCACGTCTTTTCTGGCGAGCATCCCGTATTCTCAACGTCGCAAGGATGATGAACGGGAGAAGGAACGTTATTTCCAGTACACCTTTTATCTCATTCTGCGTATGATCAGTTCTTACACCGTCTTCACGGAAAAAGAGCAGAGCGAAGGCAGGGTGGATTGCGTTGTCGAAACCTCGAAAGATGTATATATCTTTGAATTCAAGCTTGATGGCTCCGCGGAAGCCGCCTTGGACCAAATCAAGGACAAAGGCTATGCCCGTGAATATGAAGCGGGCCGGAAACGCATCCACTTGATTGGCTGCGATTTTTCTTCAAAAACCGGTACGATAGATGACTGGAAAGTCTGCTCTCTTAATCAATAAAAAGTGAATAGGAAAGCCGTGGCACTTAACTATGTGGCAGTGAGAGGCACAAGGGGCCTTTCTGGTCGTTAAAGTCGTACAGGGAATGTAGTTGAAATCATTGATAATCAAGCTGTTGCCTGCCACGCAAAATAAACTTTACTTGTTGCCATAAATTTGCTACTTTTGCACTGCATACCTAGGGGCCGTGAATATTCCCGCGGATCTAAGGTTTGCAATGTTGAATGATTGTTTTGATCTGTTTGCAAAGCTTTTTTTTTGAAGGTTACTTAACGAAAGAATATACGTCCGCAAGCGATCAGGGCAGTCTCTGAATATTATGAGTCTATATTCATTCTATAGGATATCGAAACCTACGGAGGACAAGGTCGCTCCGGAGAGGGTGGATGGGGAGTACAGGCGTCTGCGGAGCCGCACGTTCTGGGGTGTGACGGGGGCTTATGCTCTTTATTACGTCTGCAGGATGGCGATGAGCGTGGTCAAGCAGCCGTTGATCGACGGGGGAATATTCACCGCCGCACAGCTTGGAATCATAGGGTCAGCGTTTTATTTCGTCTATGCTTTCGGCAAGTTCGCCAACGGGTTCATCGCTGACTACTGCAACGTGCGTCGCTTCATGGCCACAGGTCTTCTGATCTCAACAGTGGTCAATCTTCTGATGGGAGTCCTCGGATTGCTCCAAGGTTGGACTGGCACCTCCACGATGCTGCTGTTCATTGTGTTCGCTGTAATCTGGGGTGTCAACGGTTTCTGTCAGTCGATGGGCGCTCCTCCGGGGGTCATAAGTCTGTCACGATGGTTTCCGCTTGAACGCAGAGGAACATATTACAGCATCTTCAGTGCCACGCCTTATTTGGGTAAATCGTTGTCAGTGTTCGCTTTAGGACTGATTGTCGGCTGGGTCGGATGGGAATATGGCTTCATCTTCTCCGCTGTGGCCGGAGTGCTCGGTTCGGCGATGGTTCTGCTGATGGTCTCCGACACACCGGAGAGCCGTGGCCTTCCTTCGGTGCAGGAGTTGACCGGCGAGAAGCCTCAGAAGACCGACTCCATGCCGATCAAGGAACTCCAGAAAATGGTGGTCCGTCATCCGGGAATATGGATAATCGCCCTTTCGAGTGCTTTCGTGTACATCACCCAGCACGCTGTCAGTGAGTGGGGTGTGCTTTTCCTCCAGAAAGGCAAAGGGTTTTCCCTTGCGGGTGCCACGCAGATCATCGCCTTCTCGGAGGCTTTCGGAATAGCTGGTACAGTGCTGGCTGGCTGGCTCTCCGACAGGGTTTTCAAAGGGAACCGCTTCATTCCCGTGCTGATCTCCGGACTGCTTTGCCTGCTGTCGCTCGGAGCATTCCTTTTCACCGGTGGGGGATATTCATTGAACATCGTCTATGTGTCGGTGTTCAGTCTGGCTATCGGTGTGGTCTATTGCACTGTGGCCGGCCTGATGGCACTTGACATCGTGCCTCGCAAGGCCACCGGAGCCGCTCTCGGAATGGTAGGTCTGGCAAGTTATGCCGCTGCCGGAGTCCAGAACATAGTAAGCGGCATTATGATAGACGGGAACGATTTCGATTTCGTCCCCGTCTCCTTCTTCTGGATTGCCGCCTGTCTCTTGAGTTTTCTTATCCCGGTCCTTTCTTGGAGAACCCTTGGCAGAAAATGATCAGATCATCATGCTTGCACGGATTCCGTCAGCAAGATCGGCGCCTTTCAGACACCTGACAATGGCCAAAGCAAATTCCACGGCGCAGCCTGGACCACGGCCGGTTATGAGGTTCCCGTCGGTCACGGCAGCGGTCTTGAGGTATTTTCCACCTTTCGCGGCAGGCGCGTCCTCGAATCCATCATAGCAGGTGAACCTCTTGCCTTCGAGGCTTGGAAGTTGTGAGACTATCAGGCCTGGAGCGGCGCAGATGGCAGCCACAATGCCGCCGTCGGCATAGTGTGACTTCATCAGCTCCATCAGATCCTTGTCCTCCGCAAGGTTCTTTGTGCCGGGCATTCCACCTGGAAAGACCATCACGTCACATTCGCGTGTCTCTGCCGTGTCGGCGGCGGACTTGAACTCAGTCCATGCAAGGTCTGCAAGAACCGTAATCCCGTGTGCTCCGCATACCTGACGCTCATCGGTGACGGAAACTGTCCTGGCTTTGATGTCTCCTCTGCGGAGAACATCAACTGTCGCAAGGGCCTCGATCTCTTCGAAGCCTTCGGCAAGAAAAATGTTGACTCCTTTCATAGTGTGTTATATTTATGCAAAATTAGTGAAATAATCATTGTATATCGTTGATTTTTCCTAAATTTACACATGATATGATTCCGCTTTAGGTTGCAAATCGTAATCTGGGCGAAAGTTATAGTTTATGTTATGGAAACGCATGTAGTGATAATGGCAGGTGGAATCGGCAGCCGACTTTGGCCGATCAGTACACCTGAGAAACCGAAGCAGTTCATAGATTTGCTTGGGATAGGAAAAACCATGATTCAAATGACCGTGGACAGATTCATGCCTGTCTGCGACCTTAAGAATTTCTGGGTTGTCACCTCGACGGATTATGTCGGGATTGTGAAGGAGCAGTTGCCTGCCATCCCGGAGGATCACATTCTTGCCGAACCTGAACCCCGCAACACTGCGCCTTGCATCGCATACGCCTGTTGGAAGATATCCTCTGTCAAACCGGATGCCAACATTGTCGTGACACCGGCGGACGCTTTGATACTGAATGAGCAAAGGTTCTCGAACATTGTACGCAAGGCGCTGAATTTCACTTCCGAAGGAAACCGCATAGTGACAGTCGGCATTGAACCGACACGTCCTGAAACCGGCTATGGCTATATTTACGCGGAGGAAAAACGCCCTGAGGAGGTTGTCAAGGTTCGGGAGTTCAAGGAGAAACCGGACATCGCCACGGCCAGGGAATATCTTGCCGCGGGGACATATTTCTGGAACGCGGGCATATTCGTCTGGAGCGCCGGAACCATTGTGGGTCAGATGCGCGCCCACGCCCCTCAGATAGCGGGCGTGATGGACAGGATAGCGGCATCGTTCGGCTCTTGCGATGAGAAAGAGGTTGTGAGGAAGCTTTTCCCGACTTGTGACAAGATATCCATCGACTATGCTGTGATGGAAAAATCCGATGATATCTACGTCATTGAAGGAGATCTGGGGTGGTCGGATCTCGGCAGTTACAGTTCGGTGAAAGCGCATATTCCGTCTTCGGACGAAGATCCTGTGGCGGAAGGATTCCATGGTGATACCGGATGTGACGGCGACAGGACCGTCGGTAAAGATGTGCGTCTTTTTGACTGCAAGGACTGCATTGTCCACGCGGAAGATGCGGGTACCGTCATCGTGAAAGGTTTGGATGGGTACATCGTGGCCGTAAAGGGCGGCAATGTGCTTGTCTGCCCTATTTCTGATGAGCAGATGATCAAGGAATATTCCAGCAAGGGGTAGGCACCCCAGGCTTTCATGAGAATTGCGGGAAAGTTGTTGTATGAGATACGTTTTTATCGTTCAGGGAGAGGGTAGAGGACACTTGACACAGGCCATTTCCATGGCGAGACTCTTGCGAGAGAACGGACACGAAGTCGTAGGGGTCTTGGTTGGCAAGAGCCCGGCCCGCAGGCTGCCGTCATTCTTCACCGAGACCGTCAAGGCTCCGGTTGAGATGTTCGAGAGTTTCAATTTCGTGCCTTCGACCTCTAACCGCAAGGCGAGTTCGTTGAAGACCTCTCTGTACAATGTCATGCACATAGGGGGCTTCGTGCCCTCAATCAGGTTCATCTCACGTCGGCTGAAGGATTTGAGACCCGATGTCGTGGTCAATTTCTATGACATACTCGGGACTCTCGGCTACCGTTTGAGCCGTCTTGAATCCCCAATGGTCTGCCTTGGGCACCAATTCCTTTTCCTGCACAAGGATTTCAAGTTTCCTCGTGCAGGATATTCCGGCCACTATGCCCTGAATCTTTTCACGAATATGGTGGCATGGGGAGCGGCCAAGATTCTGGCGCTCAGCTTCAGGCCTATGCCGAATGATTCCGGAAGGAGGATCAAGGTGGTGCCTCCACTATTGCGCCAGGAGGTTCTCCGTCTGCGCGGTACTGACGGTGTTGATGACCCGGCAGTGCATGACGGAGGATATATTCACGGATACATGCTTAACGCCGGATTTGCGCGAGATGTCCAAGAGTGGCATTCCGCTCATCCGGATGTTCCGCTGAGGTTCTTCTGGGACAGGGCTGACGAGGCTCCGGTCAAAGTGGTCGATGAGACGCTTTCATTCTATTATCTGAATGACGCTGAATTTCTGCGCCAGATGGCCGGTTGCCATGCCTATGCTTCCACGGCTGGCTTCGAGTCCGTCTGCGAGGCCATGTACTTGGGCAAGCCTTTGCTGATGGTTCCGTCACATATCGAGCAGAAGTGCAACGCTTACGATGCCACGGAAGGATATCTGATGGCAT
This sequence comes from Bacteroidales bacterium UBA1077, assembly GCA_002314195.1. Taxonomy (GTDB): domain Bacteria; phylum Bacteroidota; class Bacteroidia; order Bacteroidales; family UBA932; genus Cryptobacteroides. Next base: position 13,521 of record DCCQ01000073.1, read on the forward strand.
CTGACGCCAGAGGTGATGGTAGGCAGGTTCCGCGTCCGGCTGTTGCTTCTGACAGTTTTGATTTGGATAGGCTTCGGCATTTCGCTGAAAATGAGTTTGTCGCGGACAGTGAGTTCCCTTTTTGGGCTCGGTCAGCGGATTCTGTGTTTTTGAAGGAACTAACTTTTTCGTGAAATTTTATCTAAAAAGTTTGGAGAATTCATCCGAATACCCTACCTTTGCAATCCCAATCAGGAAGACCACTTCTTGAAAAAGGTTGGAAAGATTCGTTAGCTCAGTTGGTAGAGCACAACACTTTTAATGTTGGGGTCTCGGGTTCGAGCCCCGAACGGATCACTAAAAGGAGAGTCGCTTCTTTCCAGAGTAAAGGCTAAGGCTGACGCTCAAGACATAATGCTTTGCTAGCTCAGTTGGT
>DCCQ01000073.1:13971-28253 GCA_002314195.1 Bacteroidales bacterium UBA1077
TGGTAGAGCAACTGACTCTTAATCAGTGGGTCTAGGGTTCGAGTCCCTAGCAGAGCACAGAAAAAGACTTCAGGCTTTTGTCTGAAGTCTTTTTTTGTGATCGTCCAGCACGAACATACTCTAAAGGGTATAAGGGACAGGAACACCTTGTGGAGGTTCTTGAAGGAAGTAAAATGACAAATTGTCAGTCGTTCCATATTGGAACATATTTTGACTATCCGTTAACCGCTCTCATCAGTAGATGGGGCCGAGTGAATATATTCGTAAAATATAAAAAGGAAAGATATTATGGCAACAAAAAACAAAGGACAGATTGGAGTGACGACTGAGAACATATTCCCGGTCATCAAGCAGTTCCTCTATTCGGATCACGAGATATTCCTGAGGGAATTGGTTGCGAACGCTGTGGACGCTTCGCAGAAGATGAAGGCGATCGCCTCAAATGGCGACTTCAAGGGCGAGCTGGGCGACCTCAAGGTTCGTGTCGAGCTTGACGAGAAAGCCAAGACGCTGAGAATCATCGATAACGGTATCGGTATGACCGATGAGGAGATTGACAAGTACATCAACCAGATCGCGTTCTCCTCAGCCGGAGAGTTCCTCCAGAAGTACAAGGACCAGAACATCATAGGTCATTTCGGACTTGGTTTCTACTCAGCTTTCATGGTCGCCAAGAAGGTGACGATCGAGTCCCTTTCATGGAAAGACGGCGCCGAAGGTGTGATTTGGAGCTGCGAAGGCAATCCGGAGTTCGAGATGGGTCCTTGCGACAAGAACGAAAGAGGCACTGTCATCACCCTTTACCTCGATGACGAGGCCGCCAAGGACTATGGCACGAAGGGTAAGATTCAGCAGCTTCTGGACAAGTACTGCAAGTTCATGCCTGTTCCTATTGTCTTCGGCAAGGAGCAGGAATGGAAGGACGGAAAATATGTTGACACTGACAAGGACAATGTCATCAACAAGATCGAGCCTCTTTGGACCCGCAAGCCTTCCGAGCTTAAGGAAGAGGACTACATGAAGTTCTACAGGGACCTCTACCCGATGAAGGAAGACCCTCTGTTCTACATACATCTGAACGTGGACTATCCGTTCAACCTCACCGGTATCCTTTACTTCCCTAAGATCAAGGACAGGATGGCTATTGAGAAGAACAACATCCAACTCTACTGCAACCAGATGTTCGTCACGGATCATGTGGAAAACATAGTTCCTGACTTCCTGACACTCCTTCACGGTGTCATCGACTCTCCGGACATCCCTCTGAACGTGTCCAGAAGCTATCTGCAGGCAGACGAGAATGTCAAGAAGATCTCTACCTACATCACAAAAAAGGTCGCCGACAGGCTGGAGGAGATTTTCAAGAACGAGCGCGACGCTTGGGAGAAGAAGTGGGACAACCTCAAGTTGTTCATTGAATACGGGATGCTCTCCGACGAGAAGTTCTGCGAGAGGGCTCTGAAGTTTGCCCTGTTCAAGAACACGGACGGCAAGTATTTCTCTTTGGAGGACTACCGCAAGGCCATCGCAGAGAACCAGACCGACAAGGACAAGAAGGTCGTTTACCTCTACGCCACCGACACCGATGAGCAGTACGCCTTCATCGAGGCGGCCAAGAACAAGGGTTACGATGTCCTGCTGATGGACTGCGAGCTTGACGCCCACTATGTCAACCTGTTGGAGCAGAAGATTCCAGACTCAAGGTTCGCCCGCGTGGACTCAGACACCATCGACAACCTCATTCCTAAGAGCGATAGGGTAAAGCCGGAAATGGCTCAGGCCGACAAGGATGACCTCAGTGCGATGTTCAAGGCCGTCCTGCCTAAGGGCAACGACTACTTCGTGGAGGCTGACAATCTCGGTGAGAACGCCGCTCCGGTGATAATCACCCGCAACGAGTTCATGAGGCGTTACCGCGAGATGAGCGCTATGGGTGACGGAATGAACTTCTACGGGAATATGCCGGAGTCGTTCAACATCACCGTCAACCTTGAGAATCCGGTCATGGCCGGAATCGTCACAGAAGCCAAGTCCAAGATCACCCCGATGCAGGAACTTCCTGCCGAGCCTGGCAAGGACGCTTCGGAGGACGAGAAGAAGAGGATCAACGACGAGCGCCAGGCCATCAAGGATGCCCATCAGGCTGTGGTCGATGAATATGCGACCGGCAACGACATCCTCAAACAGGTGATTGACCTCGCCCTCCTTTCCAACGGCCTGCTCAAAGGCAAGGCTCTCTCCGACTTCATCGCCCGCAGCGAGAAAGTCATCGCTGACGCCTGCCGCAAGTAAGCGTCGGACATATAGAGAACCCCGAATCCGATTTTGCATATTGCCGAAATTTGGATTCGGGGTTCTCTTTTTTTTCAAAAAATCCTAACTTTGCGGCCTGTTTTTGGTTTGACACTAAAATGAACGAAAAGATTCAAAAAATCACAGGTCTTGTAGCCACCGGAAAATTCTGGAAAGATGTCGTGGTCATGACCCTTGGCATGTTGGTCGCTGCCGCGGCTGTATATTACTTTCTTGTACCGAGCAAACTGATCATCGGAACCATATCAGGCCTTTCCATAGTCCTTTCGGGGATATTCGAGGCCTTTTTCGGAGTTCAGATCAAAGTCTCGCTCTTCGTGGTGATCATCAATGCGATACTTCTGGTCTTGGCGTGGTTTCTCATCGGAGAGGAGTTCGGCGCCAAAACCGTCTATACCGCGATGATTCTTGGTCCATTGATGGATTTCTGGGCCTGGGTGATGCCTTATGAGAACCTCATGGAGCCTGGTACCACCTCCGTAATGGGTGACATCTGGTTTGATCTCTGTTGCTTTGTCCTGCTGCTGAGCATGTCCCAGGCTATTTTGTTCAACATCAACGCCTCTACCGGCGGACTTGACATCCTTGCGAAGATTGTCAACAAATATTTCCATTTTGACATCGGTGCCTCTGTGTCCGTGGCTGGAGCGATTATCTGCTGCACGGCGTTCGCCATCAATCCTTTCAAGATGGTGATCATCGGACTTATCGGCACATGGATTAATGGCTTGGTTGTGGATTACTTCACTGCCAGCCTGAACAAGCGCAAGAGGGTCTGCATAGTCTCACACGACCATGAGAAGATCCGCCGCTTCATCATCGACCAACTGGGCAGGGGGTGCAGTCTCTATGAGGTGATCGGCGGTTACACAGGAGAGAAAGGCTATGAGGTTCAGTCCCTTCTCACTCAGGATGAATTCTCCAATCTTATGGAATATCTTAAACGGGAGGGAATCAAGTCTTTCGTCACTGCCGGCAACGTCAGCGAGGTCTATGGCCTTTGGCTGAAGCACAAAAAATTCCATTTCTAAAGACCTTCCTTGTTTTTTTGACACCAAAATCAATTCTGCGGCTGGAAAGGGTTTTCTTGGGACGATTTTTTTGTCTATATTTGTTCTTTAGTTTAAAAAATCGTTGACTATGGCGGAGACCGATCCAGTCTATCCTCTCGATTCCGAGAAGGTGTATTATTCAATGGATGAATTGACCCTCGACACTGACGAGGGTCCAAAAACATTGAGGGTCGGTTCATGGCTGAACTACGATCCCGTCAGGATTCACAGGATGATCGTCCGCGAGAAGACGATGCAGGTCGATGTCTTCGAGGTCTACAATCCTTTGATGAGCAAGCTTCGCAGGGCTGACCAGCAGTACTACAAGCAATTTATGGGGCTTGGTCTGACAATTGACTTCCCAGGCTACACGTCAGAAATTCTGGCCAGAATCCCATTTGAGAACGATCCTATCGGCTTCTACAAATGGTGGCGTAAGGGAAAGCATGAGGACAAGGTTTATCTCTCCAAGGCCAACCAGTTCAAACTGTTCCAGAAGGTCGCTTTGATGGAGCCGAAGATAATGCTCAAAAAAGATCTCGACTTCCTGAAATCTTTCTGACATAATATTTTCCGAATATGCAAGACTGGCTAAAGGCTCTCAGACTTGACACGACGGCCGCTGAAAAGGACCGTGAGTGTGATGTCTGGGATAATGACAATTGTTGCAATTACTCCGCCGACGGGACAAAACTTCTGGATGCGGAGAATTATCCAAGCGAGGTCCACGTTAAGGACGGAACGAAAATCATCTGCGACGGAGCCTTCGCCTTTCAGCCATATATGGCAGAGGACAGGAAGATCGGCGAGGATATTCCCGAAGAGGAGAGGGCATCGTTTTTGGACAAGATATTCCTTCCTCATAGTGTCACGCACATCGGCCGCGAGGCTTTTCGCGAGTGCGGATGGCTGAAAAGTATCCGTTTGCCTAAGGACTTGATATTCATAGGCGACGGCGCTTTCTTTGGCTGTTGGGAACTTCGCTCGGTAAGTTGCCCGGCCGGTTTGACCGCCATCGGAGACGGAGCTTTCGAGGAGTGTTTCTCGCTGAACAAGGTGAAATTCAACAAGGGACTGAAGGCTATCGGTGCGGGTGCGTTTCTGGCCTGCGAATCGTTGGAGGAGATCGTCCTTCCGGCCGGCCTGGAGTTTATCGGGGACGATGCGTTCTACGGAGCGTCCTTGAAAAGGATTTTCGTGCCTCAGAGTGCCAGGGAACATCTGGCCGGACTCCTTCCGGAGAACCTTCACAGGAAAATCCGCAACATTCGTTGACGGTGTTCTCAAATTGAAAGTTTTTGATTACATTTGGGATTGTGATTTTTAGGAATATAAAGTAAAATGAATAAATTCTTAAACATGATTGCCGTTGTGGCGGCCGCATTGTCTGCCACGGCATGCAAGACAACGGTTCAGAAGCCTCAGGGTGTTGACTATCAAATGGAATATACCATCGGGGACGTCACGTTTGATATGGCCAAGATTCCGGCCGGACACTACACTATGGGCCTTTCCGCAGATAACCGCAGGAAGGTCACGAACGGAATTCCCCACGAGGTGGCACTTGACGGATTTGTCATCAGTGCAAAGCCGGTCTCACAGGCCCTTTGGACTGCTGTCATGGGCGATAATCCAAGTTCGGTGCAGAACCCTGACGCGCCGGTTGATATGGTGTCTTGGGTCGATGCCGTCAAGTTCCTCGGCAAATTGAACAAGGCAACCGGCAAGATATTCATTCTTCCGACCGAGGCGCAGTGGGAATATGCCCAGAGGGTTCAGAACGGGAAGGATTTTACTTCCGTGGCAGAGTGGTGCCTTGACAGCTATGACGCTGTGCCTGACGGGGCTACAAGTGATGAATATTTCAAGCCGATGGAGTTGGCTGTCAATCCTGAAGGACCGGCTGATAAAGACGGGAAAGTTGTCCGTACTGTTCTTGATAGAATGGAGGTGGATTGTCATACCAGCAAGGCGAAAGTCGGTTTCAGATTGGTTCAGCCGACCGAGGATGTGTTGTCAGACGCGCTTCTCGGGCAGATTGATGGTGTGGCTGTCGATCGTGAGAAGATCGATGTTTCGGATGCTAAACCTGAGGTTTTCACTGTCGGTGGTGTTACGTTCAAAATGATAAAAGTTCAAGGCGGCACATTCTCGATGGGGTACAATGCCTCTGATTCTCCTTACAATAATTTTACCGCCCCGGAGAACGAGGTTCCGGCCCACCCAGTCACTCTGGATGACTTCGAGATAGGGGAGACCGAGGTGACCGTGGCTCTTTGGAACGCCGTGATGGGATCAGTTCCTTATCTGAATGATTTGGACGATCCCCAGAAGCCTGTCGGGAATGTTTCCTGGTACAACTGCCAGGCTTTCATCAGTAAGCTCAACGCGTTGACAGGACGAAAGTTCCGCCTTCCTACCGAGGCTGAGTGGGAATATGCCGCCAGAGGTGGCCAGAAATCCCGTCACTATGGCTTCAGTGGTTCCAATGAATATGACGCGATGTGGTTCCTTGACAATGCCAAGTCAAAACCACAGAATGTCAAGACCCGCAAGGCCAATGAGTTGGGAATATACGACATGAGCGGAAACGTCTGGGAGTGGTGCTACGACCGTGCGGGGGAATATTCAAAAGACGCCCAGACGGGTCCGATTGGCGCCACTGAAGGTGGAACGAGGATTCTTCGAGGCGGAAGCTGCGCCAGCCGCTGGGATGCCTGCCGCATCTCCAACAGGTCGTACATGCCGGCCAAGAACATCAAAGGCACATTCGGTCTGAGGCTCGCGCTTTAATAATACTGAATTTATACTAAACACTGATAATTGATTTTATGGAGGAGCAACTCAAAGTTACCTGTCTTCACGACAGTCACGTGGCTCTCGGAGCCAAGATGAGTCCTTTCGCTGGATTCGACATGCCGATTCAGTACTCTTCGATCACCGAGGAGCATCTGGCGGTCCGTGGCAATGTGGGTATGTTCGACGTCTCTCACATGGGTGAGATCTTCGTCAGCGGCCCGGACGCGGAAAAGTTCGTCAACCACATATTCACAAATGACATCCGCCCTATGGTTCCGGGTCAGGTTCTGTACGGTATGATGCTTTACCCTGACGGAGGCACCGTGGATGACCTTCTGGTTTACAAGGAGTTCACAATCGACCATTATCTTCTTGTGGTGAACGCCGCCAACATCGAGAAGGATTTCCTTTGGATCAAGGATCACGCCGAAGGCTACGATGTGAAGCTGGTCAACGATTCCGACAAGTGGGGGCAGATCGCTCTTCAGGGACCTAAGGCCGAGGAGACTCTCGTGAAGGTTCTCGGTTTCGCCGCCGACGCCGCCAAACTGACATTCTACACATTCAAGGATTTCGAGGATGCCGGAACGCGCGTGATCATCAGCCGTACCGGTTACACCGGAGAGGACGGATTCGAGATCTATGCCGCCCCGGGTCTTATCGTGAAGTACTGGGACGCTTTCCTGAAGGCTGGTGTGGTTCCTTGCGGACTTGGCTGCCGTGACACCCTCCGTTTCGAGGCCGGACTGCCTCTGTACGGAGACGAACTCACTCCGGAAATCTCTCCAGTCGCCGCCGGCTTCAGCATGTTCTGCAAACTGGACAAGGACGAGTTCATCGGCAAGGAAGCCATTGCTGACCAGAAGGCCAACGGCACAAAGATGAAACTCGTGGGCATTGAGCTCCAGGACAAGGCCATTCCTCGCGCCGGCTATCCGGTCGAGCTTGAGGACGGCACTGAGGTCGGAGTAGTGACCACCGGCTACCACAGCATCTCCCTTGGCAAGAGCATCTGTTTCGCTCTCGTGAAGAGAGAGTACGGCGCGCTTGACGCTCCGCTTTCCGTGCGCATCCGCAAGAAGGTGTTCCCTGGAAAGGTAGTCAAGAAGAGATTCTATCAGACAAATTATAAAAAGTAAAGATTCGGCAGGCGTTTCCGCTTGCAAAACAGGTTCGATAATATATTCATAAATAATAAATTCATTATGAGCAAAGTAATAGAAGGCCTCCGTTACAGCGAGGACCACGAGTGGGTAAAGGTTGAGGGCAACATCGCCGTCATCGGTATTTCTGATTTCGCCCAGAAAGAGCTTGGCGACATCACATACGCTGACCTTCCTGAGGTTGACGACGAGGTTGAGGCAGGTGAGGAGTTCGGCGCTTTGGAGAGCGTGAAGGCTTCCAGCGAGCTTCTTTCCCCTGTTTCCGGAAAGGTTGTCGAAGTCAATCCAGACCTTGAGGACGCTCCTGAGAAGATCAACGAGGACGCCTACGAGGCTTGGATCATAAAGGTCGAGATGAGCGATCCTTCACAGGTTGACGCCCTTATGGACGCGGAGGCTTACAAGGCACACACTGAGAAGTAATATGTCCGCATTCCCTTATTTTCCTCACACTGAAGATGATGTCCGCGCGATGCTCGGCCGCATAGGGGTGAAGTCTTTGGACGACCTCTATTCCGATGTCCCGAAGGATGTCATCTTCAAGGGTGAATATGACCTGCCGGAGGCAATGTCCGAGCAGGAGGTCCGGGACTTCTTCGAGTCTTTGGACAAGAAGGACGAAAAGCTGAAAGTGTTCGTCGGCCAGGGCGCCTGCGACCACTACATACCGTCCGTTGTTCCTTACATCACATCTCGCTCAGAGTTTCTGACGGCGTACACGCCTTACCAGGCCGAGATTTCTCAGGGAACGCTCAGGTACATATTCGAGTACCAGAGCATGATCTGCGCTCTGACCGGACTTGACATCAGCAACGCTTCGATGTACGACGGCCCGACCGCCGCCGCGGAGGCTGTGAGGATGGCGCCGACCTGCACAAAGCGCAAGTCCCGTGTGCTTGTCTCCTCATCCCTGCTTCCGAATGTCATCAAGACGATCCAGACATATTCAGGCTACCACGGCACAGAATTGACGCTCGTTCCTTGCAAGGACGGCCAGACTAGTCTTGAAAGCGTCAAGGCTGAACTCGCCAAGAATGACGTCGCCGGAGTGATTGTCCCTTCGATCAACCGCTACGGCATCATCGAGGACCTGACCGGCTTCGCGGAGGCCATTCACGAGGAAGGAGGAATATTCATTGAATATTGCGACCCATCCGCCCTCGCGGTACTCAAGACTCCAGCCGAGTGGGGGGCTGACATCGCTGTCGGTGATGGTCAAAGCCTCGGCATCCCGATGAGTTTCGGCGGCCCTTACGTTGGCTTCATGGCCTGCAGAAAGGAATATGTCCGCAAACTTCCTGGAAGGATTGTCGGTGAGACCCGCGACACGGAAGGACGCCGCTGTTTCTGCCTGACTCTTCAGGCCCGCGAGCAGCACATCCGCCGCGAGAAGGCCACTTCCAACATCTGTTCGAACGAAAGCTTGATGGCTCTCTATGTGACTGTCTATATGTCGCTTATGGGACCGAAGGGGCTCAAGGAGGTCAATGACCGCTCTTATGCCGCCGCTCACTATCTCCACGATGAGTTGCTGAAGACCGGCAAGTTCGCTGAGGTCTTTGACAAACCGTTCCTCAAGGAGTTCGTGCTCAAGCCGCTGATGCCTGTCGAGAGACTGCACATCAAACTTCACGACGGCGGATTCTTCGCTGCCCTTGAGACAGAGGAAGGCTATGTAAGTTTCTGTGCTACCGAAAGAAGGACGAAAGCTGAGATCGACGCTCTCGTCGCGTTGGTGAAGGAGGCCTAAGGAATATGAAATATTACGATAAATTGATATTCGAGCTCTCCAAAGAGGGAAGAGTCGGCTATTCCCTCGGCAAGAATGAGTGGACTGTCACATCAGATGAGATCCCTGCCGCCCTCAAAAGGACTGAGGCTGTTGGACTTCCTCAGGTGAGCGAGGTTGATGTCGTGCGTCACTACACCAATCTGTCCCAGATGAACTTCGGTGTGGACACCGGATTCTATCCTCTGGGAAGCTGCACGATGAAGTACAACCCGAAGATCAACGAGGAGATCGCAGGGATGAAGGGCTTCCTTGGACTGCATCCTTTGCAGCCGGCATCCACGGTACAGGGAGCTCTGGAGGTTTACTATAATATGGACAAGGCTTTGGCCGCGATCACTGGAATGGCTCACTTTACGTTCAACCCATGCGCAGGAGCGCACGGTGAGCTGACCGGTCTGATGATCATGCGCCAGTACCACATCCTGAACGGTGATCTGAAGAGAACCAAGGTGATCGTGCCGGACAGTGCCCACGGGACGAACCCTGCCAGTGCCGCTGTCTGTGGTCTGGAGGTGGTTGTCGTGAAGTCCAAGGCTGACGGCCTGGTAGACGTGAACGACCTCAAACCTCTGCTAGGTGACGACATCGCCGGCATCATGATGACGAACCCTAACACTCTCGGTCTTTTCGAGAAGGACATCGAGGAGATCGCCGCCCTCATCCATGGGTGCGGAGGCCTTCTCTACTACGATGGAGCGAACATGAATCCGCTCATCGGTGTCGCCCGTCCCGGTGACATGGGATTCGACATCCTGCACCTGAATCTGCACAAGTCGTTCTCCACACCTCACGGTGGCGGCGGCCCTGGATCAGGCCCTGTCGGTGTCTGCGAGAAACTGGTTCCTTATCTGCCTGTCCCTAAGGTCGTAAAGGATGAATATGGCCAGTTCAAGGTTCGCGGACGCGCCGGTGTGGGCAAGAGTGACAGCGAGAAGAATGCACGCGGCTGCGGGAAGACTGCCGGTGAGGTGTCCGGATTCCTGGGCAACTTCGGTGTGATTCTCAGAGCCTACGCCTACATCCTTTCACTCGGTCGTGAGAACGTGAAGTTCGTCGGCAAGTACGCCACCCTCGGGGCCAACTACATCAAGGAAAGCCTCAAGGAGTACTACAAGCTTCCTATCCCGACTGTCTGCAAGCACGAGTTCGTCTATGACGGTCTTGTGAACGACGGCTCTAAGAAGGCCGCTGACGGAACCCTCGAGAGAGAAGGCGCGACCACATTGGATGTGGCCAAGAGGCTTCTTGACTTCGGTTTCCACGCCCCGACAATCTACTTCCCTCTGCTCTTCCATCAGGCCATCATGATCGAGCCTACGGAGACTGAGTCGATCGAGACACTGGACGCTTTCATCGAGGTGATGAAGAAGATAGCCCTTGAGGCCGCGGAGGATCCTGCGACGCTCAAGAGCGCTCCTCACAACGCTCCGATCACCCGCCCGGACGAGACCACGGCTGCCCGCCAGCCTATCCTCAAGTTCCAGGACGAGAGGTAGAATTAGCACTTTATGCTTCGGCAAGTTCACTTCGACAAGCTCAGTGACCTTCGTTAGGGAGTCGCTGAGCTTTTTCCGTAGCAAAGCCATCCCCTCGGTTGCTGAGCTTGTCGAAACATCTCTACTCCGGATAGTTTATTTCCATGTTGAACTTAGGCACGTCCGGATTGGCCTCCCTGTGACTTTCCTTGACCGCCTTCCACATCTCTTTCACGATCTCCGGATGCTCGGCCGCCACATCGTTGGACTCCTGCGGATCATCTTTCAGATTATAAAGTTCCATCTCCGTGTTTCCCTTGAGAACCTTGCGCACGATGCCTTTCCAGTCACCCATGCGCGCTGCCACCCATCCTTTCGCCCCAGGAAACTCCCAGTAAAGATATTCATGCTCCTTCTGCTCTCCGGCCTTTATGCCGCTTGTCTTGCTGTACAGCTTCCCGCCGGCGGTTTGTGAAAGAACCGTGGAAGCGAATGAGACGCCGTCGTTCTCCGGTGCCTCGACTCCGGCGATCTCGGCGAGCGTCGGCATGATGTCAGCGAAACTGGAGATGCGCTGGATTCTCTCACATTGCTTACCTTGACCCCAGCGCAGGACAAACGGCATCCTGATGCCACCCTCGTGCAGTGAAGACTTGCCCCAGCCTTTTCCGCATTTGAACGGACCGCCGCTTTGGAAATATTCCATCGGCGAGTTGCCGTTGCTCGCTGGGCCGTTGTCCGAGGTGACAATGAATATCGTGTTTTCCCATATTCCTAAATCCTTCAGTTTCCGCACAAGGTCTCCCACCTGCTTGTCGATGTGGGTCACCATCGCGGCGTAGGTTGCGTGCGGGTACCTGCTCGGCAGGTACATCCCTGGATCCGTACACGGCTCCTCGTCCCCGAGCTTGTCCACATAGTGCATCACCTCGTCCAGCGGAGCCTGAACGGCGCTGTGCGGCACGGTCGTGGTCCACATCACGAAGAACGGCGAGGAAGCGTTGTCCTCCACGAACTTGACCATCTTGTCGTACATCAGGTCGCAGCTGTAGTGTTCGCCCCCATACCGGGCATAGTTGTTCACATCGTATTTGTCCAGATTGTCCGGGAACTTGCAGCCCTGGACCACAAGGTCGTTGCCGGTCTCGACCTCCACACCGTTCTCCCACAGCTTTACAGGATAGTAGGAGTGGGCGAGAGCCTGACAGTTGAATCCGTAAAAATAGTCGAATCCCATAGTGTTCGGGAGCGACGCGCTTTTCGGGAAACCGAGTCCCCATTTCCCGACCATGGCTGTCTTGTAGCCGGCTGACTGCATCATCGTGGCGATGGTCTTTGTGCCTTCCTCCAGTGGGAACTGCCCCTGCTCCTCTGGATTCAGGAACACGCCGTTCCATCCGAGGCTGTCGGTTGGCACATAGTGCTCTTCGTTGTTGCGTATCTGGCTGTGTCCCATGTGTTTGCCGGTAAGAAGACAACATCTTGACGGAGACGACAGGGGAGCCGCCGTGTACATGTCCGTGAAGAGCAGGCCTTGCGCCGCCAGGGCGTCTATGTTCGGCGTCTCGATCTTTTCCTGTCCGTAGCATCCAAGATCTCCGTAGCCGAGGTCATCGAACAGCAGGAACACCACGTTCGGCTTCTGTGCATCATTCTTGGCGCATCCGCACACCGACATCGCGGCTGCCGCCATGGTCATCAGTTTCTTTCTGTTATCCATTTATATTCATTGATTTAAGATTGCCGCCGTGCGGTCGTGACCACGATACAGCGGTGACTTTCTGGCAAAGTTAAGAAATCCTGCGTAGAAAAGCACGTCCGTCGCGCCATATGGTGAAAATTCACCATAACCATGCGCTTTCGGTGTTCTCTCGAATTCGGAATAGGTTACTCCTTCTAACTCATATTCTTCCCGTGGCAGTTGCGGTAGGAAAGGTGGCTGCCGCATGGGCACGGGGTGTCAAGCGGGGCCGGAGGAACGAAGAGACCGAGGATGGGGTTCTTTTTGATCATGGCCTGAAGCGGGTCGTCCTCTGTCTGCAGCACGACTTTCAGACAGTTTTTCTCGTTGGAAGAGTAACCTTTGAGAAGCCATTTCGGAAGGGTGTTGGCGTAGGCTGCCACAATCTCCATACATTCATCATAGTCCTCAAACGATTCTATGGCCTCCTGCTTGCGGGAAACACTCGTGAATATGGCCTCGGTCGTGTCGTCCTTTCCGATCATCTGGGCGTTCATCCAGATGTCATGCTCCTCACGGATCAAATCCTCACCGGTGTAACCCAGATTGCCAAGCATCTCAACCAGTCTCCGCCCCTCCTTGGAATCCAGGCCAAAGACAAAGTACGGCGAACCGGCGCCGGCCTTCAAGGCATCCTCCGGAGTGAACTGACGGAGCGATTCTATCCCGGCATATTCCTTCCTGCGGTTAAGAATATCATCGGGATCGAAGATATTAGGAGCGCACATATAGCGTTCCCCGTCGGAATCGACCCTGCACAGCTTCATCACCGGGCTCTCATAGACCATATTCGTGAAATACTCGATGCTGTGTCTGCCGGAGAACTCCCAATAGTCAAGCATCTTGTCAAAGAACTCGTCAACGGTCATTATGCCATAGAGGCAAAGGTAACCCAAAGCGGCCTGCTCCGTCTCGAAAAGGCCGCTCTCCACCCCTTCCCTCAACACATTGTCAATGTGGGGAGCCACGATGTCATAGAGATCCTTCGGAATCCAGACCTCCCTGAAATTCTCATCCGAAGTGTCGGAGCCGAGAAGTTTGATGGTCTCAAGAACCGACGGGAAATCCGGATAGTCCAGATAAAGCGGAACTCCAGGTCCAGCCTCGATCAGACGCTTGAGAAGTCTCAGATCCCTTTCAAGCATCCTTCCAAGCCACTCGGCCGGCCTTTCGATTATGTACGCGCCAAGCCTGTCCACAAACTCGTTCTTGCGGACTTTCGTCGGGACATCGGCGCCGAAGTACTGGCGGATGTCCTCCAACTCGACTCTCGGGAAACTCTCAAGAGCCTTGAATATGACGTTTCGCTTCTGTTTCATAACATGAAAGAAGGCACTGAATCTACTGATGTTCAACGGGAAGTGGAGCATAGGAGAATCGAACTCCTGACCTTTTGAATGCCATTCAAACGCTCTACCAACTGAGCTAATACCCCATTGGGACTGCAAAGATAGACAAAATCTTTCAATCCGCAAATTTTTCTTCGCGATTTCACGTTTTCTCCACTTCAAGATTGCTTGGCTCAACTAGAAGTTGAACCCTACACCAAGCTCAGGGTAAAAATATTTGAAGCCTATGGTGTTGGCACCGAGGTATGCGGTGATGTGACCGAAACAAAGGATTGAGCCGAGGTCGGCTGCAAAGCCTTGCGCTGAGGCCTCGCTCACCTTCGCGAAATCGTCCTTGGAGTCTCTCCATAGAAGAACTCTTTTCCCGTAGCCGGCTCCGGCGCTGACACTCAGCCAATCGAGACATCTGAATATTCCTCCGGCGGTTACCGTCATTTTTGAGACGTGGCCTTTGCCGCTTGTCCAGATGTAGCCGTTGTCGGTGGTGCCGTCCTCGTGGCAGGTGTAACTGTAGTTGGATGGCTTGAGATTGCCTGTGGCCTTCAGATATGCCCCGAGCCGCTTGGGGCTCCAGGCTGCCATGACTCCAAAGGACGGA
>DCCQ01000144.1 GCA_002314195.1 Bacteroidales bacterium UBA1077
AGGGACGTACACGTGAGGAGGCTGACAAGGTGATTGAACAGATGGCCGAACGTGGGATTGCCACCAACGTCCACTACAAGCCGCTGCCAATGATGACAGCCTACAAGGCTCTTGGTTTCGACATCGCCAACTTCCCAAATGCCTACCACCTATTTGAGAACGAGATCACTCTTCCACTTAACACCAAGATGTCGATGGAGGATGCTGAATATGTCATTGAGAACTTTGTGGACATTGTGAAAGGACTCTAAGATGATATCCGTTTATGATTACAGAAGAACTTAAACAACGTGTGACTGACTTCGTTGAAATGGAACGCCGCTCCTGTTCAATGGATCTCATCACACCAGAGTACGTCGCCCGCTCTTTCAAATCTGTCGCAAAGATGCCGCGGAGGCTCTTGAGACTCTGTTGAGGTAATTAGTTAGGGTCGCTGAGCCAGTCGAAGCGACCTGAATTTTTATGTAGATGTATTAATGAATTAGTGCAGTATGTTATTATAGTAATTCATCGCGATGTTTAACTAAAGAGGTTTCCAGTTGTGCAGATCGTTGACATCAAGAAGAACCACGACTATGCGGTGTGGCTGAAAGTGTTCCAGAAAGCGGATTGCTATTTGCTGGACGAGGTGCTGGCAAAATACCGGAGAGGAAGAGTCGGCAGCATCTCCACGCATGGATATTCCACAATGATCCGTTGGCACTACAACCTATGGCGTGATGCCATGAATATGAATGCAGTGGCAAGTGTGTTCTGGACTTGCGTGAATCTGGTGTGTGGGGTGTACAAAAAGATATTCTTTGTGAAATAAGAAGTTTGGTGATGACAAAGCTCTTCTATGCAATCCAGAAATTCATAGCCTATCTGTTCTGGCCTCAGAAGACAGACAGGAATCGTTACGAATAGTGCAGACATTATGATTTTGACTTGCCTGATTCGATTATTTCTGTTTTGGATGCCACTAATTTTAACAAACCTCAAGAATGATAACTGTCACACAATTTCTTAACGAAAAGATGGATGGAATACTGAAGGTTGAAAGGGATAATAAAGGCCTCATTCATCTGTACCACGTGAACGACAGTTGGTCAGCTGTGGAGAAATCGGCCTACTATCTCTCGCAGTTCACCTGTTGTCAAGTCATCACGCTTCTGAACCAAAATCATGATGAAGGCAACAACGGGCAAATAGTGTTGGCCAGCACCTCCGAAACGCAGCTAATAAATGCCCGAAAAGCCTACTCTGTGGTACTGGACAATGGCGACCACATGATTCTGAAGCCCAAGAATATTCCCACCCACTATTCAGAATGGCATCAGGAAAACATCCTACAGGATCTGGAAGATAATGATTTCCAATGATAAAAGAAAAAGGGAAAGCTTAGCACATCGCACCGCTACGACCTCCTACCCTTGCTGCCTTCCGACCCTGGGGGAATTCAGAGGGAGCTGGTCGTGTACGACTTTCCCTGTCTGCAAATATACTACTTTTCGTTGAAACTGTCAAAAATGAAAGGTAGAATATCGTCAACTCTGTCAAATTTCCACGTTTTCTTCGTCCCGTACATGATCACGCTCATCGGGCGGCCGGACAAAGTCTGGTACTCGGCCATCACCTGACGGCATGCCCCGCATGGCGAGCAAGGAGTATCGCTGACCGTGCCCTTGAAACCTCCGACAATGGCCAGGGAAAGCATCGCCTTGCCAGGGTTGTTGGCGCTGGCGGCGAACATCGCGGTTCTCTCGGCGCAAAGCCCGGACGGATAGGCGGCATTCTCCTGATTGGCGCCTTTCACGATCGTGCCATCCTCCAAGCGAAGCGCCGCCCCGACATTGAATGTGGAATATGGAGCGTACGACCCTTTCTGCGCCTCGATGGCGGCATTCACAAGTTCAATGTCCTGAGGGTCCATCTCGTTAATGGAGGAATATTCAGTATAATTAATGTCCAGTTTTACTGCTTTCATATTCAGTGGTTTTTGTTCACAAGTTTTCAAAGTTAGCAAAAATTGTGCATATTCAAGCATTTGAGTAAATTTGTGAGATATTAATAATAAAGGTATCGTCATGAAAATCTGCGTAGGATTGTCAGGAGGAGTTGACTCAAGTGTCGCCGCTCTGCTGTTGAAGCGGCAGGGGTACGATGTGTTCGCTATGTTCATGCAGAATTGGCACGATGCGGACACAACGCTTCATGGCGACTGCGAATGGGAGGAGGACCGCTTCGTGGCGGAGATGGTCGCGCGGAAGATCGGACTTCCTTTCTACTTTGTCGATTTTTCCAAGGAGTACCGCCAGCGAGTGGTGGACTACATGTTCAATGAATATTCCGCCGGCCGCACCCCCAACCCGGACGTGCTGTGCAACCGCGAGATCAAGTTCGACGCTTTCCTCAAAGCAGCTCAGAAACTCGGGGCGGACATGGTGGCGACCGGGCACTACTGCCGCAGGGAACCGCTTCTGGACACTGAGGGAAAGCAGGTTATGATTGGCGGTCAGCCTCAATGGAGGATTCTGGAAGGTGTGGACCCGAACAAGGACCAGAGCTATTTCCTCTGCCAGCTCACCCAGGAGCAGCTCGGCAAGGCTCTCTTCCCCATCGGGCGCCTTACAAAACCGGAGGTCAGAGAGATCGCCCATCAAGCCGACCTTCCGTCGGCCGACAAAAAAGACTCTCAAGGAATATGCTTCGTCGGGAAGGTGGATCTTCCGACATTCCTCCAGCAGAAGCTCAAGCCGGCAGAGGGCGATGTGGTGGAGGTTTACGATGCCTTCTACGCTCAAAATGAACACTATCGCTTCATCCACGACACTATCGCCTCACTTCTCAAGACACCAGGCGAGCCGATGATGATCACTGAATATACCTCCGAGGATTCCGGTGGGAAGTCATTCAACAACAGGAAAATATCAGACTGGACTGGTAACGGATCCACTCCAACCGCACGGTTATCGCATCGGAACGAGTTCGATGTGAATAAGATTGCAGAATTGAGTGACGATGATCTGATGAGATTGTCGGAACCGCTCAGGTACGATGACATCAAGTTCGAGACAGAAACCTATCGGGCCGGGAAAAAGCACATCAAGAAGACCCGTTACAAGGAGAATCCTTTCGGAAAGATTGTCGGCCGGCACGATGGAGCTCAGTTCTACACAATCGGTCAGCGCAAAGGCCTCAACATCGGAGGGCACAAGGATTCCCTTTTCGTGATAGCCACGGATGTTCCCCGGAACATCATCTACGTTGGTGAAGGCCACACTCACAAAGGGCTTTCACGCAGCTGTTTACGGATCGCGCCCCAGGATATTCATTGGATTAGGACCGATCGTGAGATGGCCGACGGAGAGATCCGTCGCTACCGCGTCCGCATCCGTTACCGCCAGCCGCTTCAGGACGCAATCCTGATCAAGAGGCCCACCGGCATATTCATACTCTTCGACACTCCTCAGCGCGGCATCTCAGACGGCCAGTTCGCCGCCTGGTACTCCTCCGACGACGAGATGCTCGGCTCCGGAGTCTATTAGCCTAATACTGCCCTGGAATATTCAGAGATTTGGCCGCGGATTCGCCGGCAAGGTAGCCGGTTGAGAAAGCGCATTGGAGGTTGTAGCCGCCGGTGTCACAGTCCATATCAAGGACCTCACCGCAGAAATAAAGGCCGGGTTTGAGACGTGACTCCATCGTCTTCGGCATCACCTCATCGGTAGAGATGCCGCCGGCAGTGATGACGCAACGCTCGTAGCCCACGAAACCTATTATCTCGAACTTCCAATCCTTCAAGGTCTTGGCCAATAGGTCAAGATCAATGTCATAATAACGTCTTGGCTGGCGGCCAAAGCGATGGTTGGCTCCCCTCGCCCAACTCTGCGATCTGTCATAACGAGCCGACTGATTGGCATAGCGGGACGCTGAGCCTGTCGAAGCGCCGAAGCGTCCGTCAGCATATTCAGACTTCTTGAGATCAATCTTCATGATGTCCGGGTTCCACGCCTGGAATCCGGGAATCAGTTCCCATGGCATCAGTTTGCCGAGCAGGATCCTGTACATTTCCTTGCCGTTCAGACCGCGTCCGTCCTTCCACTGACGGGTGCGAGGGTCGTTCTTTATTTCCTGCCAAAGGGTTTTGATGCGGTTTGCGAGTTCTTCCAAAGGCACTCCCGGCTTCAAATCCAGAGAGAACGCAACCTTGCCTCCGTTCATCAAAGCCTTCACGCACTTGCGGCTGACCTGGAATCCGATCGGTCCCTCGATTCCGCCGTCCGTGAAATCCACGTCTCCGAACTCTGTCTCGGACTTAGAGCCGTCAAACGTGACGGTAAGGCTGACATTCTTCAGTTTGGCGCCTTTAAGAGCCTCCCCGCTGCCGGTCATAGGTGTCTCCCGGTGAATATGTCCTTTCAGATCGGTCTCCGGCCTGTCAATGATCTTGTATCCTTTCGGAACTAGGGCGGTCAACGAAGGAAAACAAGGTACTATGCTGTGGCCGAAGAACTTGCCCCATTTGTAACCGTCTCCGGTCGAGCCTGTTCCCGGATAAGAAAGCCCTCCGGTGGCGATGATCAGTTTCGAGCACTCAAACGTCTCGCCATCAGCGCATCTGATCGAGAATCCTGGCAGAATGTCCGTCACCTCACGATCTGTCAGCAGCGTCACCCCATGACGCAGCACCACCTCAACGATGGTGTCCAGCACATCAGAGGCCCGGTGTGAATATGGAAACGCCCTGTCTCCCCTCTCGACAACGGTCTCCAAACCGTTGCTTTCAAGGAAGTCTATCGTGTTCTCCGGGGTGAAGTTATAAAACGCCGGCTTCACGAAATTAGGATTCGTGCGGATATGCTGAGAGAACTCATTCCAGTCTTTGAGGTTCGTGAAGTTGCACCGCCCTTTGCCAGTGAACAATATCTTTCTGCCCGGACGTGGCATCTTCTCCAAAACAGTGATCCGTGCCGAACTTCCAAGCGGAAGTGCCTTTGTTGCACCGTAAGCGGCCATAAGTCCTGCCGCCCCGCCTCCTATGATGATAATATCTGAATACATACCGCAAAGTTAACCAACTATGACCACAAATTCAAGAAAGAAGTCGTTTTGGCTCAAGTGAAGATTTAAAACTTTTTTCGAACATATTGAAATCAGTTTCTCAGTTAAGAAATTTTGCTTATATTTGTAGTCCATTTCCACGAGAAATGCAGCAAGCCACTTTAGCTCAGTCGGTAGAGCAGCGCATTCGTAACGCGCAGGTCGTCAGTTCGAGCCTGATGAGTGGCTCAGCAAAAGCGGGAAGTTCCGGTTGGAACTTTCCGCTTTTGCTTTTACTACCGATTCAACCGGGTGCGAAAGGACAGGTTTTGCCCCCAAGTCTAGTCCTTAAGCCGCTCTCGGGTGCAAAAGTCTTCATTCTGCACCCATAACAATGTACAGGATAAACTATGTGGTGTACGAATAGCCTTCAAAAAGCCATTTAGTACACCACATCGGCTTTTCCGGCACAAAATCAGTCCAGATTCATGATCATCCGGTCGTAAAGGTGGCCGAAGAAGAGTATTTCGCCATCGGGGCGGAAACCGAGGGCGGAATAATAGGATTTGAGGCGGGGCTTGGCCTTGTCAACGATGAGGCTTATGCGGGGGAATCCTTTCCTTCGGCCTTGCTCTATGCCATCAAGCATCAGGAGGTGGCCTATGCGGTCAGTCGAACCGGCATATTCATAAGCCCTTCCCCGGAATTCGGGAAGAATGGCCATGCTGTCGAGGTAGAACTCCCCCGGGAGACATTCTGGTTCCTGAAGAGGAAAAGCTCCGCTGGCATATTCATTATCAACATCTTCCGTCGAAGTATCGATTGCTGCCGGATCGGTGTCAGGCGTGGCTCGCGGAGAATCTTCCATCGGCAGGGCGGAACCAACGAAGATGGAGTTAAGAAGCCCCCATGTCAGATCCCGTAGCGGCAAGTAGTCGTCTCCTGAATATGCCGTCAGTGACCCCACCGGTCTGCCGTCAACGCATGCGACCCTCGTTCTGGTGTAGGAATATAATGCGTCAGGCTTGGCGCACACCTCTCCGAATGCCACCACGGCCTCATGAATATTCATGGATGCGGAGCCGATCTCTATCTTTGGATCGGCTTCGGCTCCTGAAAACACCTCGTACCCCATGGCAGCAAGGACGTTCCTTGCTATGAACTCACCGTCAGACGGCTGAGCGTCACGGATGGTAAAAAGATCGGTGGAAGACAATTCGTTGATCATTAGCATTTTACGTTATCGCCTTTGGCTTGTTTCGACTAAAGACAAATGTTCATTTACTTGATTATCAATCAAATAATCAACAACACACAAATACAGGGCGTATGGCATCTTCATTGAGCCTACGACTGGCATGCAAGGTCATCTTGATGGTGATTGAACATTGCCAGAACAGGCTCAGTGACCGGGCCGGTCTGTATTCAGTAAAGTACGTTAGCTGATGAACTGAGTCTCAAGGGCCTTCAGTTTCGCATCCGCGTCAGGGCCTTTGGCTCCGAAGTAGAACTTGATCTTCGGCTCGGTGCCGGAAGGGCGGACGGAGACGATGTCACCGGCCTCGTTGAAGAACTGGAGGACGTTGGACTTCTGGAGTCCGGTCTTCTCCGGCTCGTTGTAGTCGATGACCTTGATGACCTTCGAGCCGACAATCTCTGCAGGAGGGTTCTGCCTCAAATCTGCCATAATCTTCTGAATTTCCTCCGCGCCGCTCTTGCCCTTGCGGACCAGAGAGACCAGCGACTCCTTGCGGTAGCCATATTCAGAATAGATTCTCTGAAGGAGCTGATAGAGGGTCAGTCCCTGTTCAGCGGCCCAAGCGGCGCACTCAGCCACCATGATGCAGGCCACCGGAGCGTCCTTGTCGCGCACAAATTCGCCTACATTGAAGCCGTAGCTTTCCTCACCACCGCAGATGAACTCACCCTTGCCTTCGTTCTCACGCACGATTTCCTCGATGTACTTGAAACCGGTCAGCACATCGTAGCATTTCACCCCGAAACTGCGGCCGATCTCGGCGATCAGCTCGGTTGTGACGATCGTCTTGGCGATGTACTTCGTCGGACCCAGCTTGCCGAGTTCCTTCCAGCGGGTAAGTATGTAATATGTCAGGATGGATCCGGTCTGGTTGCCGTTCAACTGAACCATCTTGCCGTCATTGTCACGGACAGCGATTCCAAGGCGGTCAGCGTCCGGATCGGAGGCCATCACGATGTCCGCGCCCTTCATGTCAGCCATCTCCAGAGCCATCTTCATGGCAGCCGGCTCCTCCGGATTCGGTGAAACGACTGTCGGGAAGTCACCGTCACTGATGTCCTGGTCAGGGACGTGGATAATGTTCTCGAAACCAAGCCGTTTAAGAGCTTCCGGAACGATGCGTACTCCGGCACCGTGAAGCGGAGTGTAAACAATCTTCAAGTCCTTGTGCTTCTCACGGGCCTCAGGGCTGAGAGTGAGCGAGATGATGTCTGAAAGGTAAGCGTCATCCATCTCCTTGCCCATCAGTTCAACCTCGCCGCAATGCTCCTTTTTCTCGAACATAACCTGTGAGGGGTCTGTGATCTTGTTTACCTCATCGATGATCTCCTGATCCACAGGCGCTGTGATCTGCGCCCCGTCAGACCAATAAACCTTGTACCCGTTATATTCCTTAGGATTATGCGAGGCTGTCACCATTACTCCGGCCACAGCGCCCATCTTGCGGATGGAATAGCTCAGCTCCGGCGTAGGACGCAGATTGTCGAATATAAACACGTGCAATCCATTGGCACTGAATATATCAGCGGCGATCTTCGCGAACAGTTTGGAATTGTTGCGACTGTCATAGGAAATGCAGACACGGATGTCATCCCCAGAAACTTTCTTAAGAATATAGTTGGCCAGCCCTTGTGTAGCCATCCCGACGGTATATTTGTTCATCCTGTTGGTCCCGACTCCCATGATGCCCCTGAGGCCACCGGTTCCGAACTCCAAAGTCTTGTAGAAAGCGTCCTCGAACCCCGCCGGATCATTGTTCCGCAGTTCAAGCACCTTCATCTTGGTCTCCTGATCGAAATCTCCTTCCAGCCATTTCCTGGCGTTCTCGTTGTAATCCTGTGCCATAGTATTCCTCGTTTATTATTTTGTTATCTAGTCTCTACCACACGGATGTTTGTCCAACAATCCATAAGGTTTACAAATTTACTCAAAAAACGGCTTTATTTGTCTATTTTTGCATCATTATGGACAATTTTGAGAGATTCATAGTTGAGAACGAAGGGGCGGACACGGTGAGATTGGTGATGTCGCGCAGGGTGTGGCCGGCGCCGGGGGATCCGGGGCTGGCGGGATTGGATGCGAAATCGCTGGCGATCAACACAATTGAGGGGCGGAGAAGACTGAGGAAGAAACTGCCGGAATGGGTGGCGTGCACTGGGTTGGTCTATCCTTCGTCGCTTTGCGCGGAGCAGTGCAGCTCTTCGGACACAGCGCGGTACAAGGCATTGATTGTTCAAAGAATACTTAATGAATATGTTGGTTCGGGCGCTTCGACAAGCTCGGCGACAGAAAAGATAATGGTCACTGAGCCTGTCGAAGTGACCACAACAACAGCAACCGAAAACGATCCGGTCACTGAGCCTGTCGAAGTGACCTCCGGAACCAGAAAGGCCGGGAAGATCGCGGACCTGACAGGTGGGCTTGGAGTGGACTGCTGGGCTTTCAGCAAAGTGGCGGGCGAAGTGCTTTACAACGAGATGAATCCTGAACTGGCAGCGGCGGCGAGGCACAACTTCAAGGAACTGGGAGTCACGAATATATTCATAAAGAATCAGGAGGCGACAGCGGACTCTCTGGAAGACTTGATCGGGGACTTCAAACCCGATGTGATATTCATTGACCCGGCAAGACGGGACTCCGCGGGAAAGAAAGTTTTCCTTCTGGAGGATTGCTCGCCGGACGTGCTGAAAATGTTGCCGGAACTGTTCAAGATCAGCCGGTTCGTGTTACTCAAACTCTCCCCTATGGCGGACATCACGATGGCGGTGGAGAGGCTGAACAGGACGTACGAGGAATATCTTGAAAAGACCTCCGGCCAAGGCTGGAACGGCCAATGGGTACGTGAGGCGCACGTTGTGGCCAGCGGTGGGGAATGCAAGGAGCTGCTGATTCTGCTGGACCGGAAGCACGAGGGAGGATATTCATTGACCTGCCGTGAGGACGGCAAGACTCTGACATTCACGTCTAAAGAGATTGCCCATGCGAAGGCGGCGCTGCCGGATTCCACCTTCGCGAGGATAATCTTCGA
>DCCQ01000051.1 GCA_002314195.1 Bacteroidales bacterium UBA1077
GACTATGACGGATGTGGAGAATATGTCCTTGAGCCTGACTTCATCGTTTTTTCCAAGTTCCACTGTCAAGAAACGGCTTATGGCAGACGCCAAAGAACCCGTCAGCAAGGAACACATCGAGACGATTCCACCAACAGCGCCATACACACCAAAGTCGGTCTCCCCCAAGGCGTTGAGAACGACTCTGGACGTATAGAGTCCTATCGCCATCAGCAGGAACATGCGGAAGTACAGCGCGAGGGTGTTCTTGGCTATCCTCCTGCTGTTCTCTGAGATCTGTCCCGTCGGCCTGTCACTCATACCCTACACTTGCTTGACGAGCATATTCAATGGCTTACTTCAATGGATTGAGGTCGCTCTTGTACCACTCCATGAAGAGGCGGATGCCATCGTGGAGGGAGGTGCCTGGCCTGTAGCCGAGTTCGGTTTCCAGTTTTGTGGTGTCGGCGTTGGTCTGGTAGACATCGCCGGCCTGCATCGGGAGGAAAATCTTCTGGGCGGGCTTGCCGTAGGCCTGCTCGATCTCGCTGATGAAATCCATGAGCTTAACCGGATGCGAGCAGCCGATGTTGTAGACTTTCGCAGGGACTTCGTGAGCACACTCCTCTGCCTTCGGGGCATGGTCAATCACACAGATTGTACCTTCCACGATGTCATCCACATAGGTGAAGTCGCGGATCATGTCTCCGTTGTTGAAGACCTTTATCGGCTCACCCTTGGCTATGGCCGAGGCGAAAAGCATCGGGGACATGTCCGGGCGGCCCCACGGGCCATAGACCGTGAAAAAGCGAAGTCCGGTGGAGGCAAAGCCATAGAGTTTTGAATATGAATGAGCCATCAGTTCGTTGGCCTTCTTGGTTGCTCCATAGAGGCTTACCGGACAGTCGGCTTTGTCGTTCTCAGAGAACGGAACCTTTTCGTTCAGCCCGTAAATCGAGCTGGAAGATGCATAGACCAGATGCTCCACGCCGAAATTGCGGCATGCCTCAAGAATATTCAGAAATCCGTGAAGGTTGCTTTCAAGATAGACGTAAGGGTTTGTGATTGAATATCTCACACCGGCCTGGGCGGCCAGATTGACAACTCTCTCAAACTTCTCGCTCTCGAACAGGGCATCCAGCGCGGCCTTGTCGCAGATGGACATCTTGACAAACCGGCAGTTCTGAAACCTTCCGCTCACGGTCACAACACCGTCCTCAAACGGTCCGTCGAAACCGTTCTCCTTAAGTCTTCCGTACTTGAGACGGACATCATAGTAGTCATTGATGTTGTCCAGTCCGACAACATCATCCCCTCTTTCAGCAAGCCTTGCCATCAGCCTTGAGCCGATGAATCCGGCAGCTCCGGTCACGAGTATCTTCATATCAGATCAGTTTTATTTGTAAACGGTTAACATTGTCTTAACCGAAAGTCTACAAATATAACAAAAACGATGGGAATTACATCCCAACAGCTTCTAAATCATTTGTGATAGACCCAGTCAGGGTAGCCGATCTTGGACTCAAGGGCGGCGATGTCACCGGCTCGGCGGCTGATGTAGGCGGACGGCTTACCGGCATTACGTTTCTGCGGATTAGGGAGACAGGCGGCGATCAGGCAGGCCTGACGTCGCGTAAGTTTGGCAGCGGAAGTCCCGAAATGATGCTCCGCCGCGGCCTCGGCACCGAATATTCCCTTGCCCATCTCAGCCACGTTCAGGTAAACTTCCATTATTCTTTGCTTGTCCCAAAGAAGTTCTATCAGGACAGTGAAATATGCCTCGAAACCTTTACGGATCATGGATTTGTGAGGAAGAAGAAACACATTCTTCGCAGTTTGCTGGGAGATCGTGCTGCCACCCCGGCGGCGACGTCCGATCTCATATTCCTTTTGCGCCTGTTTGATCGCCTTCCAGTCGAAACCATTGTGCATGTCGAAGAGGTTGTCCTCGCTAGCGATAACGGCGCGCGCCATTTCCGGAGAAATCCTCTCATAGGACACCCAAATCTTATGAATATGATAGTTCTTGTCACCACTGTACTCAATCGTCCTTTGAATCATCAGAGGAGTGACATAGACAGGACACCATCTCAGAATAAGAACCCAAAGGAATGTCAGCGCAAAAAAAGCCAACGGCAACTTGATCAGAAGCAGCCGCAATATTCGCCCCCACAAAGTTCGGTTATTATTCATATTCAGTTAGTTTCAATCTAAACTTCAGACTTTTGCCGCCACCGGGGAATATCTTTGTCCCCTCTTCCGTGAAGCCTAATTTCCGATAGACATCACCGTCCGACCAAGACGCGTCGGCATAACTCATCACATCGTCCGGTCTGACTTCCTCTATGAACGCCTTCAAGAGTTTGCCCATTCCGCCATCGACTCCGATCCCTTCCAACGAAGCATACCGGATCCATTCGCACGAACGGATGTCCTTGTCACCTTTTCTCCAGACTCTCGGAGAGGAGAAGCCGGCTACTGCGACCAATGTGCCTGAAGGAATATCCTCGCCTCGGACAACGTACAGGCCATAGAGATGGCGGCAGCGGGTGTACCCTAAACGGTGAAAGGATTGGAGGAACGGTTCGGCGACCGTCCTGTCAATCCTTCGCACCTCGCAGTTGCGGGCGTATATTCGTTTCAGGCCGTCCAAAAGTTATTTCAAGCCCTCAAGGCAAGCCTTGACGTTGGCCTCGATGGTTTCGGCGGAATATTCAGTCTTCCCGAACTTGTCCCCGGTGATGTGCTCGTAGAGTTCAATGTAGCGGTCAGAGATCCCAGTCACAACCTCCGGAGTCATCTCAGGCACTTCCTGTCCCTCCTGTCCCTGAAAACCATTGGCCATCAGCCACTCACGGACAAACTCCTTGGAAAGCTGCTTCTGATGCTCACCCTTGGCAAGCCTCTCCTCGTAACCATCCGCGTAGAAATACCTGGACGAATCCGGAGTGTGGACCTCGTCCATCAGGTAGATCTGGCCGTCCTTCTTGCCGAACTCGTACTTGGTGTCCACGAGAATCAGTCCGTGCTGGGCCGCAATCTCGCAGCCACGCTTGTAGATGGCTCTCGTGTAGGCCTCCAGCTTCTCGTAGTCCTCGCGTCCGACAAGTCCCCGGGCGATGATTTCCTCCTTGGAGATGTCCTCGTCATGTCCTTCGGCGGCCTTTGATGTCGGGGTCACAAGAGGCTCCGGGAATTTCTGGTTCTCAACCATCCCGTCTGGCATCTGAACTCCGCAGATTGTCCTCTTCCCGGCCTTGTACTCCCTCCAGGCATGACCTGCGAGATAGCCTCGGATGACCATCTCAACCTTGAACGGCTCGCACTTGTAGCCAACGGTGACGGACGGATCCGGTACAGCGACCTTCCAGTTAGGAAGAATGTCAGATGTGGCGTCAAGGAACTTGGCCGCGATGCGGTTCAGCACCTGTCCCTTGTACGGAACACCCTCCGGCAGAACCACATCAAACGCTGAAATCCTGTCCGTGACAACCATCACGAGATACTTTCCGTCAATGTCGTAGACATCACGTACCTTACCGACATACTTTCCAACCTGTCCCGGCAAGTTGAAATCGGTTTTTACAATCGCTTTCATATCTATTGAATTAAGTTCGACTTTCTGACTAATGTTTCCTGAATCAGCGAAGACACAGGTCCTCACCTTTCCGAAGTCGCAAATTTAACTATTCTTCTTCAATATTTCATCTACCACCGGGGCTATCTTTTCATATTCATAGCCTCTTGTCAAACCAAATTTGATCAGCTTGAACTTTTCCTGCGGGTCGCCTTTCAGAGCCCGGTACTTCGTCTCAAGCACGGAAACCATCCGATGGTCAGCCTCCTCCTGATCAACTTCCTTCAACGCCTCCGAGACAACGGCCTTGGATATACCTTTGGCGGCAAGCGCAAAGGAGATCTTCACCGGCCCCCATCCGGAAAGCCTTGCCTTCTCCCTGGCGAAAGCGGCGGCGTACCTCGAATCATCGACAAAGCGATCCTCAACGAGAGAGGCCACCAATCTCTCAGCGGTGTCCCTGTCTCCCTCAAAGGCTGTCAGAGCCTTCCTGAATATGTCCGAGCGGCAATATTCCCTCTTCACACATTGGGCTTGAAGCCTGTCCAGAACCTTGGCGAAATCCTCCATAAACTAAAAATCAAAACCAAGGCTCAGATAAAGTCCGAAGTTATGCGTGTAGCTTGACCAATGCACGTTGAAACTCAATGGTCCCACGATAGAATTGTAAGTGTACTGGACGCCGCACCCGAAATAGTCTGTTACGCCTTCGCCCAGATTCTTGAATTCTGAAATCTCGTCACATGTCAGCGCATAGTTAGCGATAGCCGTCAAATAATTGTTCTTCAACAATTTGAAACGCCAGTCAGTTCTCGCGACACCGAGAATTTTCTGCATCGCCGCGGCGTTATTGATTCCTATGAACGGGATCTGCTGGTCCAGATACCTGCCGGCCATGCTTCCGCCGATTGTGTTGGTGAAAGGCACAGGGACCTCGTCACCAATAAGATAACGTATGTTAACCGATGGGATGAACGCGAATCTGTCGCCTCCCACAACTTTCTTGGCATCCAATGTCAAGGCATGGAAGTTATTGAACTTATGAGGACCTCCACCGAACACCCAATCGTATGAGACACCGAATGATTTGCCCTTGGTCGGGATGTAGGCATTGTCAAACGAGTCTTTGCGGGCATTGAAGAAGAACGTGACATAATCATTGGACAGCTGGTTGACATCATAGTCCCCGAAAGCCTGCTCGGCCATCACGGAGTTGACGTTGTAGTAGTCATTCCTGAAGCCTGTCTTCAGATAGAAAGTGGACCATGTGATGTTGGACAGGAATATCTCCTGACGGACATCCAGAAAATTGATCCTGAATCTGTTGTCACCGATGCTGAACGTGTTCCTGTCGGTGTACCGGACTCCGGCCATCAGGTTCAAAGACATTCCCTTGGGAAAAATGTATGAATATGTCAGGTTTGCGCTTGGGTTAGTCCCGACCTTTCCGGTAAAGTCCAATGACGACCCCTGGATCTTATGGACTCCGATGCCCAGGTTCACAAGCACGGAGACGATTTCCTCAGTGTCAAAACGCCCGCCGAGCCCAAGTTGGCACACTGGTCCCCTTTTGCAGTTGAACCTCAACCGGTAAGGCTCCTCGTCCCCCAACAACTCGTAGTTCACATAGTCGAACGCATTGGTGCCGAAAATTGTGGCCACCGCATCCTCGATCTCACGGTTGCCCATTCTGGAGCCAGCCCCCACTTTGATCTTGTTCATAAGGTAAAGGCTTTCCCTGTCGTCCACACCGGCTATCTCAACCCCGGAGACAAGGACCTTGCGAAGCCTTATGTCATCAGCAGGATCGTTCTGAAGGGTGGTTTTGTCCTGTCCCACCACAGCCTTGATTGAATCCAGTTTGTCCGCGACAGCCAAAGCTGCCTGATACCCACGATGAATGATAGTGTCAATGCTCCTGTCGTCAAAACTCAGCATGTTGAACTCATGCATGTCAGGCTCTATGTTGACATCCGGGATGTCTATGTTGGACTCGAATGATGTGCGGCCAAGCATATCGATGCCAGTGTTGATGATGTCTGCCAGATTGTTGATCTCGTTGTAACTTTTATAGCCCTCGGAGAGGTTCACTCCGATCACAATGTCAGCCCCTACCTTCTTCGCGAGGTCAGTCGGGTAGTTGTTCCTCATGCCACCGTCAACCAGCACCATACCATCCACGCGGACCGGAGCGAAAAGCCCAGGAATTGACATCGTAGAGCGGAGAGCCGTGTTGAGCTTGCCTTCAGTCCAGATCTTTGCGGTGCCGGAGACAAGGTCGGTCGCCACGCATAGAAACGGAATCGGAAGATCGTAGAAATCAGTCGCGTCCTGATAACCCACAGAAAGCGAACTGAATATGTTGTTGACGTTCTGGCCATAGACCATTCCTGAAGGAAGACTGCCCAGGAGATTGTCTTTTACCATGTTCGTGGCATCCGCCTCACCGGCTCCGAAATGAATGTCTTCCACTCTGCGGGTATATTGTTGGTCAGACTCCTTCATCTGCATGAACTCCTTCCTGTCGTAAAAGAACGGGAAAGACAAGACATATTTCTCCTTATACTTGATTGATGAATATGACAGATAATCTCTCGGTACCCTGTCGCTCAGGGCCATGTCCCAATCAATGCCTCGGATCAGCGAATCAAGGTGATCGGCGTCGTACCCCAAGGCATATATTCCACCAACCAGACCTCCCATGCTGGTCCCCATCACGACATCGACCGGCATCCCGATAGACTCCAAGTATTTGATCACACCGACATGGGCCGCACCCTTGGCCCCGCCTCCACTGAGCACCAGAGCCACAGTCGGACGATGACACACTGTCCTTATCGAATCCAGTTTATGTCTGATCTTCTCGACCCTGAGGTCTTTCCTCTCGCGCCTGGTGTCCAGCTCCGAATGCGGAATCTGGGCAGCGACCGAGAACACCGATGCGGCCATCACGGCCAACGATGCCATAAACATTCTTATCTTCGTTTCCATAGTCATCCTCAGATTATTTCATATTATCATTTATTTCTATGCTCTCCGGCCAGCATCCCGCAGGCGGCAAGAATGTCCTCACCTCTGGAAGCCCTTATCGTGCAGGTTATTCCGTGATTGGAAAGTCTATCCCTGAAGCGTTCCATTATGATCTGCGGTGGCGTCTCGAACGGAGCGTCGGGAATCTTGTGGAAGCGGATGAGGTTCACCCTGCACTCCAGCCCGCGGAGAAGACGGATAAGAGCGTCGGCATGACGTTTGTCGTCGTTCAGGCCGGCGAACATCGTATATTCAAAGCTGACCCTGCGCTGGCCCGTGAAGTCATATTCACGGATCGTGTCGATCACTTCCTGCACCGGCCATGCCTTCTGCACCGGCATAAGTTCCGCCCTTTCGTCCGGGAACGGGTTATGGAGGCTGACGGCGAGGTGGCAGCGGGTCGAATCAAGGTATTTCCGAAGGTTCGGCAGGACTCCTATGGTGGAGAGTGTGATGCGCTTAGGACTCCAGCCGAATCCCCAGTCCGCCGTCAGCACCTCGATGGCCTTCATCACATTGTCAAAATTGTCCAATGGCTCGCCCATCCCCATAAACACGGCGTTCGTCAGTTCCGCGGCCTCATCGATGGCGATGAACTGGGAAAGGATCTCCGCCACGGTGAGATTGCCATGGAATCCCTGACGCCCTGTCATGCAGAACCTGCACCCCATGCGGCAGCCAGCCTGGGAAGAGACGCAGAGGGTCTTCCTCTCGTCATCCGGAATCATCACAGCCTCGACGGCGTTGCCCTCCCCTATCGGGAAAAGATATTTCTTCGTGCCGTCTGACGAGACCTGGCAAGCCGAAGGCACGATCACGCCGAGTGAATATTCTTCTTTAAGTCTCTCACGCCCGACCTTCGAGATGTTGGTCATCTCATCTATGCTACGGGCCTTTCGTCCGTACATCCACTGAGCGATCTGCTTGCCCGTAAAGGCTGGCAGACCGACATTCAAAGCGATTTCCTTCAATTCATCAGGTGTCTTTCCCAACAGTTGCTCCCGCATATCTTTCGAGTTTATCATTTTACTACAAATTTAGTGAAAAATAACGCTGGATTGGACGTAATTTTATATCTTTGTCACAAAGGCGACATCTTTTCGCCCAAAAACAACTAACAACTATATTTAATCATTATGGCAAAAGAGGTAGAGGCTAAGGCCACAGACGCGGGAGCCGCGAAACTCAAGGCGCTGCAGGCCACGATCGACAAGATTGAGAAAGACTACGGGAAAGGAACGATCATGAAGCTGGGGGAACAGCCACAATGGGACGTGCAGGTCATTCCGAGCGGTTCCGTCGCGCTTGACCATGCGCTCGGGATCGGAGGTTATCCGCGCGGAAGGATAGTGGAGATCTACGGTCCGGAATCCAGCGGTAAGACCACGCTGGCTATCCATGCGATAGCCGAGGCGCAGAAACAAGGTGGCATCGCGGCGATGATCGACGCGGAACACGCTTTCGACAGAACCTACGCGAAGGCTCTCGGGGTGAACCTGGAGACTTTGCTCATCTCACAGCCGGACAACGGCGAGCAGGCGCTTGAGATCGCCGACAACCTGATCCGTTCGGGAGCGATCGACATCGTGGTGGTCGACTCTGTCGCCGCCCTGACCCCGAAGGCTGAAATCGAGGGTGAGATGGGAGACAACAAGGTTGGACTTCAGGCAAGGCTTATGAGCCAGGCCCTGAGGAAACTTACGGCGAACATCGCAAAGACGAACACATGCTGCATATTCATCAACCAGCTCAGGGAGAAGATCGGTGTGATGTTCGGCAATCCGGAGACCACGACAGGCGGCAACGCTTTGAAGTTCTATGCTTCAGTCCGCATCGACGTGCGCAAGACCACGCAGCTCAAGGACGGCGAGGAGGCCCTGGGCAACCGCACACGGGTGAAAGTTGTCAAGAACAAGATGGCTCCGCCTTTCAAGAAGGCCGAGTTCGACATCGTGTTCGGAGAGGGCATCTCCCACGCAGGAGAGATTCTCGACTTGGGTGTTGAATATGGCATCGTCGGCAAGAGCGGCTCATGGTTCAGCTACGGCGACCAGAAACTCGCCCAGGGACGCGAGGCCACAAAACAGCTTCTCAAAGACAACCAGGAACTCTGCGATGAGATCGAGGCAAAGGTCCGCGAGGCGCTGAAGAACGTGAAGGACTAAGCCTTCGCGTTCTCCTCGGCGATCGCCTTGTTGTAGCATTCGCGGCATAGGGGCTCGTAGGCATTCTTTTCTCCAAGGACCACGAGCTCAGTGCTGTGAGACAGCCTGTGGGAATGGTTGGCGAGGTTGCCGCACCTGACGCAGATGGCGTGGACCTTTCTCACCTCCTCAGCGACAGCCATCAAGTAAGGCATCGGGCCGAAAGGATTTCCGAGGAAATCGGTGTCCAGGCCGGCGATGATCACACGTATTCCACGATTGGCAAGTTCCTGCGCGACATCGACAAGCGACATGTCATAGAACTGAGCCTCGTCTATTCCGACGACCTGGACTTCAGGATCGACGTTCAGCATCTCCTTAGGATCCTTCACGGAATGGCACGGAATCTTGTGGAAGTCATGGGAGACCACGTCATCCTCTGAATATCTTGTGTCGATTGTCGGCTTGAAGATCTCTATTCTGAGATTCGCGAACTTGGCCCTGCGGATTCTGCGGATCAGTTCCTCTGTCTTGCCGGAGAACATCGAACCGCAAATGACTTCAATACATCCGGATTTTTTTATGTTTTCTGAAAACATTTCGTTAGATTTGTTGAAATAATCAATAACACTCGCAAACCTTGTGGCGCGGCGTGGTTTCCGCCCTCCGGTTTGTCAGGCAAAGATAGCATTTTTATGGGAAACATCGACGAAAAAAGGCTTTCCGCACTGCTGGAAAGAATCAGCAAGATAAAGGTGGAGCTTGAGGCTCTTGAAAATGAAGCGCGCGCGCTTGGTGAGGTCACTGACCAAACGCAGTCGGTCACAGAACCGACATCTCCGGTCACTGAGACTGCCGAAGCGGCCGCTGAACCGACCACCCCGGTCGCCGCCCCTGCCGAAGCGGCGGTTCCGACGGAAACCTCATCCGTTCCAACAGACGACACGCCTATCGAGATTGATATTCCTGACATGGACATTCCGCCGATCATTGAAGATCCGGTGACTGAATATTCGGCCGCCTCGACACTTCGACAAACTCAGTACACCGCAAACTCGGCTACCGATGACATTCCGGTCACCGAACCAACAGCCCAGGTCGCTGAGCCTGCCGAAGTAACAGTTCCTGCCGAAACCCCGAAGCAGACCGAAGAGGTCACTGAGCCTGTCGAAGTGACTGAGCCTGCCGAAGCGCCCATGGAGCCAAAAGCGCCAACAAAACCGACCGCACTGGATGACCTTCCTTTCGATGACGACCTTCCGGACGATGCGCCATCCGCGGCCCCGAAAGCGAAGGCAGCCATCCTCGACAGCCAAAAAGCCGAAACCGCAGTCATGGACGTAATGGCCGAAAAACAAGCCTGGAGAACAGACCGCCCCGGATCTCCTGTGAAAAACGTAATCAGCGCGATCTCCCTCAACGACAGAGTGCTGCTGATCAACGTGCTCTTCAAGGAGGATCCGATCCTCTTCCAGAACACCATCAGCGCTTTCAACGGCATGACCACGCTTGACGAGGCACT
Source organism: Bacteroidales bacterium UBA1077 (assembly GCA_002314195.1). Classification (GTDB taxonomy): domain Bacteria; phylum Bacteroidota; class Bacteroidia; order Bacteroidales; family UBA932; genus Cryptobacteroides. The sequence goes on from DCCQ01000051.1 coordinate 10,253, forward strand.
TACATACATCAAGTCCAACTTCCCTGACTGGGATCTGAACTCGGAGCCTGTCTACAGGCTGATGATGGCGGTTCGCAGGAAACTTAAGTAACATGCCTGGAATCCTCTACATAGTCCCGACTCCTGTCGGAAATCTTGACGACATGACATTCAGGGCCGTACAGGTCCTTAAAGACGCAGATCTCATCCTGGCAGAGGACACCAGGACCAGCAGTGTTCTGCTCCACCGCTATGACATCCACGGAAAGCTCCAGTCGCATCACAAGTTCAACGAGCACCAGACCGCCGAAATGATCAAGGAACGGATTCTTGGCGGACTGAATGTCGCACTGATCAGCGATGCCGGCACGCCGGGAATATCCGACCCCGGTTTTTTGCTTGCGCGAACCTGCGCCGCCGAAGGCATTGAGGTTCAGACCCTTCCTGGAGCCACAGCTTGCATTCCGGCGATAGTCTCGTCCGGGCTGCCATGCGACAGGTTCTGCTTCGAAGGTTTCCTTCCGGTCAAGAAAGGACGTCAGACTTTGCTGAAAGAACTTGCCGCCGAAACCAGGACAATGATATTCTATGAATCTCCTTACAGGTTAGTCAAGACCCTTGACCAGTTCATTGAATATTTCGGTTCAGAGCGCGAATGCTCCGTGGCGCGCGAAATCTCCAAAATCCATGAGGAGCACAAGCGTGGGACGCTGGCCGACGTGTCTGCATGGTACAAGGAACATGAGCCAAAGGGGGAGATTGTCATCGTTGTCGCCGGGGCTCCTTCAGAGAAAAAACGGCGAAAGACAGAAGCGGAAGAGTAGATTTTGAATATGTCCGCTCATTATGGGATCTTCAAAAAGGGCATGTCACACTTGTACGCTTATCTCGCTTCAGTCTTATTGTTTTCACATTTATCCATAACATAACTTTTTCTCACATGATCTGAACTGAGAAGCTGTTTTGATTTG
>DCCQ01000036.1:0-21870 GCA_002314195.1 Bacteroidales bacterium UBA1077
AGCCGTTTGTAAGATTCTCATCGTCTGTAATTACTCAGCGCTGTTCGTCCGGTAGATTGTGCTCCGACCGGACAAAACGCATGTTTTCTGCATTTTGTCCGGCCAACAATGCTCTCGCTGGACATACTGTTGAATCAACCGGTGGCAAGCCATCAGCAAACAACCTCTTTGACCGGCAGTGTTGACTTTGACTTTGACGTTGGCGCGAAATAATAGAATTCAGTTAACAAGGCAGAGTCCTTTCTTTAACACAGGGTTTTGGACTTGGTCCGGTATAGATCACGTAGGAGCCTTTTTTAGAGGTCTTGGGTGTGAAGGTGCGGATGGTGCTTTTAAGAATGTTACAGATGAAAACGGTCATATTCTTCCTAAGGTCCTTAATTATCGTGATGTTATTGGGCAAATGGTAGGGATGACATTAACAATACCAGAACAATACGTCATTCACAAAGGTAAATATGCAGTTCAATTCTGCCGACCTGGCTATGATATGCAAATTCTTGCAGCCAGCAATTTATACTCGTATGCCTTTATTTTTGGTCCTCGACCGAAATACCCGAATTTCAGTTTTACTATTGATATGCAATAAAGATTGCTAATTCACCTTTAAGTCAAACATTCCACCACTGTTCTCTTCTCATAACTCGGGCTTGATGTCTTGACCTTGATTGGTACACAGGAAGTGTGCTTCCTGTACCAATGGTGTGTCATAGTCCATTTGGTACACAAATAGGGTCTCTGGGGTACGTTTTCAGCACCATGCGTAATCTAGGTTATGACCATCTGGTCGTGCCTTGGACACAGACGAGTCTACAAACCGCAGCCATTGAAAAGGCGGTAAAGTTTTACAGTGCGGACAGCCTCGGCGACATCATGGACGCGGAGGATGTCCGCTCCGTTTTGAAGCGCTATGAAGTCAGCGACTTGGGTGGCGGGCAGGGCTTCGGACGGAGTGATACCCAAAGGTCTGAACAGAAAACTCTTGCGGGAAAGGCCTACAAGGATCTCTTTGCCGAACTCCTGAAGCACGGACATCTCACGAAGAAGCTGCCAGTTCTGCTCCACGGTCTTGGCGAAACCGAAACCGGGATCCAGAATCCAGTCCTTCACACCGTGCTTGTCTGCCTCGGCGGCGATTCCGACAAAGAACTCACGGACAGCCTCGGTGACATTGTCATAGTCAGTGAGACTCTGCATATTCTTAGGAGTTCCACGGGTGTGCATGGCAATGTACGGCAGCCCAAGTCTACCAAGCAGCGCCCACATCTCCTCGCAGCCTCCGCTGACATCGTTCACGATGAAAGGGCCGATGATGTCAAAGGCTCTGCTCACGACCTCCGGGCGGAATGTGTCGATGGAGACTCGGACACCCTCATGCTCAGCCGCAAGAATCCTTAAGGCTAGATCAAGCCTTCTCCATTCTTCCTCCTCACTGATAGAATCAGATCCCGGGCGGGTCGAGCAGGCACCAAGATCGAGGATGTCCGCTCCGGAGTCAAGCATATTCACAATCCTGTCCCGGAAAAGTCCCTCGTCAAACGTCCCGTCAGGACGAAGGTTGCGGCTGCCCGCGAAAAACGAGTCATCGGTGAGGTTGACGATGCCCATCACCTGGATATTTCTTGATACGTTGTTCCCCATAATGAAATAAATTTGGACAAAAATAGACAAAAAATGAATATCTTTGCGGCTCGGAAGTAGTTTTGACCACGACTCAAGACCTCCATAAAAAATTCTATCGCTATGCTGGTCGTTCTGGAAGGTTTGGATGGCGCTGGTAAATCCACGCAAGTCAAGAAGTTGAAGGCGTATCTCGAAATGATATGCCCGGAATTGGAGTATATCCACTTTCCAAGATATGACGCGCCTGTCTACGGGGATCTGATCAGCCGGTTTCTGCGCGGGGATTTCGGCAGCAACGAGACAGTACACCCTCAATTGGTCGCGCTGCTGTTCGCCGAGGACAGGCACGGAGCCGCTCCGCAGATGAAGAAGACCCTGGCTGAAGGCGGCTCGGTGTTGCTTGACAGGTACGTCTACTCAAACATCGCCTACCAGTGCGCCAAATTGCACGATCAGACAGAAAGAGAAAGCCTGCGAAAGTGGATAATGGACACCGAATATGGTGACTTCGGTCTCCCGAAACCAGACTTGAATATATTCCTGGACGTTCCTATCTCATTCGTCGAGAGCAGGTTGGAATCGGCGAGGACAGGCAGTGACAGGGAATATCTCCACGGCTCTCAGGATATTCATGAATCGGACATAGAGTTCCAGAAGCAGGTCCAGGCCATTTACAGGCAGCAGGTCACGACGGATCCGGATTTCATCAAGATAGACTGCTCGGACGAGTTCGGGGAGATGCTGCCGCCGAACGAGATCTTCGCAAAGGTTAAAGAAGTTATTGACGAACATATCGAAGCTAAATGAACAACGTATTTTTCTTCAGGCTCAGAAGGCTGTGCGCATTCATCATAGGGGTGGTGTTCCTGATCGCCGGGATATTCAAACTGCTTGATCCGGTCGGGGCGGGGCTGGTGATGGAAGGATATTTCAGGTTCTTCCATGTCACGTTCCTGCTGCCTGCGGCGAAGGTGACTGCCTTGATTTTCGCACTTGCCGAAGCCATCCTCGGAGCCGCGATGATCAGCGGAGTCTGGCGAAAGCAGATCGCGATCATCACTTCGGCGATGATTGTCTTTTTCACGGTTCTGACGTTGTTCCTGGCAATATTCAATCCTATCAGTCTGACTGACTGCGGATGTTTCGGCGAGGTCATCCATCTGACCAACTTCCAGACCTTCCTTAAGAATCTGGTTCTGCTGGCATTGGCGATGGTGGCTTTCCTGCCCTTCAAGAATTTCGGCAAGAACAGGAAGCGGAAATATGTCTCTTTCGGCATCGCGGCGGTCTCGATTTTTCTCTTCGCAGCATATTCATGGACAACGATTCCGCTCGTGGATTTCACCGAATTCACTCCCGGAAGCGAATTGCTGGCGTCCGTAGGTGAAGACGATGAGGAAGAGGACGCCTCCGGCAACTACAAATCCACAATCATCTACGAGAAGAACGGTCAGGAAGGAGCCTTTGATCTGGACAATCTTCCGGACTCGACATGGACCTACGTCCGCACGGAAACCATCTTCATCAACGGTACTGACATCGAGGACAACAAACCAGCGCTCTCGTTCACTGACTCTCTGGGCAATTATCAGGATGAACAAGCCATCTACGGCAATGTACTTGCGGTTTCTGTCTATGATCCGGCAAAGACCAACGGAGATTTCTGGACAAAGATCGCAGACGCTCTTGACGGGGCGAAAGCCGCCGGCTTCACTCCCCTGCTGTTGGTTTCATCCACAAAGGAACAGTTTGACAGGTTGCCAGTGATTGTGCCGGAAGTGCATTCACGGCTTGTCGGCTTGACATATTTCGCTGACAGGAAAACGCTTGTCACCCTCAACCGTTCGAACGGCGGAGCGACATGGTTCAACGACGGTCAGTTGATCCGGAAATATTCCCACAACAGAATCCCGTCGGACGACACCCTGCTGGAAATAACCGGCGACGACCCCACCGAGGAGATGCTTCATCACAGCACCAAAACCCGCCTCCGCTTCCAAGGCTTCATGCTCTACGTCTTCGCCATTCTGCTGATACTCTAAAAGTGTCAGCGATCTCAGGCTGGAAGGAAATATTGACGTGATTTACAAACCGTTAATAATAAATGTTTTAGACTCTCGCCTTTTAGTGAATCCGCACTAAAGACAAGATGTTAACCATATTATAATAAACGTGTTATCCACCACTCACTGACATAGAATGAGTGGCAGATAACATCCTGATAATGAAGCGTGGAAGATCAGAAGCCAGTGTAGTTCCACGGGGTGATGGCGCGGAGCTCTTCCTTGACGGAGTCGCTGACGGCCAAGCCGTTGATGAAGTCCTCAATGGTTTTCTCGTCGATGGCGGCACCGGTGCGGGTGAGATTCTTGAGTGTCTCGTACGGATTCGGGTAGTTCTCGCGGCGGAGGATGGTCTGGATGGCCTCGGCGACCACGGCCCAGTTGCGGTGCAGTTCGGCGTCGATGGCCGGACGGTTCAGAATCAGTTTTCCGAGACCTTTCTTAAGCGACGCGAGGGCGATCATTCCGTGAGCCACAGGGACTCCGATGTTGCGCTGAACGGTGGAGTCGGTCAGATCCCTCTGCAATCTGGAGATCGGGAGCTTCATCGACAGGAATGTCAGCACGGCGTTGGCCATTCCGAGGTTGCCTTCAGCGTTCTCGAAGTCTATCGGATTGACCTTGTGAGGCATGGCCGAGGAGCCGACCTCGTTCTTGGCGACCTGCTGGTGGAAATATTCCATGGAGATGTAGGTCCAGATGTCGCGGCACAAATCAATCAGAATCGTGTTGATGCGGCGGAGGCAGTCGAAGATGGCCGCAAGGTTGTCGTAGTGGTCAATCTGGGTGGTCGGGAAAGATCTCCTGAGGCCCAGCGAAGCCACGAACCTGTCGGCGAAAGCCGGCCAGTCGATGTCAGGGAAAGCGACCTTATGGGCGTTCATATTACCGGTCGCGCCGCCGAACTTGGCTGGCCAAGTCAACTGGCCGAACTGGCGAAGCTGCTCGTCAAGCCTTGAGACAAACACTTGAAACTCCTTTCCGAGCCTTGTCGGAGTGGCCGGCTGGCCGTGCGTTCTGGCAAGCATCGGAACATCCTTCCATGCATCTACATCGGCCTCCAAAATGGAAATTACCTCTTTCAGTGCGGGAATATATTCATTCTCAAGAGCTTCCTTTAGCATCAGCGGCTGAGCAGTGTTGTTGATGTCCTGGGAGGTCAGACCGAAGTGGACGAACTCCTGCCAGCGGGATATTCCAAGAGCCTTGAAGTTGTCCTTGATGAAATATTCAACGGCCTTGACATCGTGGTTGGTGATTTTCTCGATGTCCTTCACTTTCTGGGCGTCTTCCGGAGTCATCGCCTGATAGAGCCGGCGCAGGCGGGCGAACAGCTCATCGCGGGCCATTCCTGTGCCTTCTCCGAAGTCCGCAAGCTGGGGCAGAGGAATCCCGCACAGGGCGATGAAATATTCAACCTCCACGCGGACACGGTTGCGGATCAAGGCGAACTCGCTGAAATACTGTCTCAACGATGCGGTTTTGGCAGCATAGCGACCATCGATCGGGGACACTGCCAGAAGAGAATGAAAGTCCATATTCAAGTAAAATTATTTTTCTATGATGTACACATCGTCACCCGGCTCGGCGAATCCGAAGTTCTCACGGGCGAATTGTTCCAGAGAATCCTTGCTGTGGGTCAGACCGTGGATCTGGCTGTCCATATCCTTGATCTCGGCGCTGTATCTCTCGATCAGCCTTTCCTGATTGCGGATCTCAAAACCGGCCTTGATCCAGCGGACTATGTTGTTCTGATTCACGAAACCGACCATGACAACGAAAATGGTGGTCGCCACGATGGCATATCTGACAAAGGAACGTTTCTCCGCGTTCCCTCCATCCTTGCCGGTGTCCCAGATGTCCTTGAACTTTCCCACTTAATATAGAACAATATGTCTGCAAAAATAGTTATTTTTGTAGAATTAAGAAGTCGTTTTGATTGTTTGTTTGAAGTTTTTCTCTTCAAAACATGTCAAACAAGACAAAACGACTCCGATGGAATGACAGCAATCATTAATATTCAAAAAATATGAAACCTACACTTCTTGTACTTGCAGCCGGCATGGGCAGCCGTTACGGTGGCCTGAAGCAAATGGACGGTCTTGGTCCTAACGGAGAGACCATCATCGATTATTCAATCTACGATGCGGTTCACGCCGGATTCGGCAAGGTCGTCTACATCGTCAGGGAATATTTCCGCGAGCAGTTCGAACAGACCGTGAAGGAGAAGTACAGCGGCATCACCTGCCCTGACGGAACTCCTCTTGAGTTCGATTTCGTGATTCAGGAACTGGACAAGATTCCGTCACAATTCACCCTTAATCCTGAGAGGCAGAAGCCTTGGGGAACAGCCCACGCTGTGCTGATGGCCAAGGATGTCATCCACGAGCCGTTCGCCGTCATCAACGGTGACGACTACTACGGCAAGGATTCCTTCAGGATTCTCGGTGACTGGCTAAGGGCCCACGAAGGCACCACCGGAACATGCAGCATCGTCGGCTTCGAGCTTGACAACACTCTTTCCGAATATGGCAAAGTCTCCCGCGGCATCTGCTACTACGACAAGGACCTCCATCTGACCGGCATCGCCGAACACCTGAACATAGGCAAGGAGGCTGACGGCAAGGTCTACGGCGACAACTCAGTCAACGGCGAGACCCATGTCGAACTCGATGGCAAGGCGCTTTGCTCAATGAATATGTGGGGCTTCACCCCTGACTACTTCCAGCTCAGTGAAGAGGTGTTCACATCATTCCTGGAGAAGAACGCCAACGAATTGAAGAAGGAATTCTACATTCCATACGCCGTTGACGTCATGATGAAGGATCACGGTTACAAGTGCGAGGTTCTCTCAACTGACTCCCACTGGTTCGGTGTCACATACAAGGAAGACCGTCCGGGCGTTGTGGCCAAGTTCCAGGAACTCGTCGACAAGGGTGTGTACCCTACACCTCTCTGGAAGAAGTAATGTCCTTTCTCAGACCACGCAAGGTCGAGAAGAACTACGACCTTTTCTCCGGCTGCGCCTGGTACACTCCGGGCGTGGCCGGTGTTTTTGCTATTCTCGGTTGGTTTCTGGCCGGAATGATTCTCGGAAGTCTGGTCAATGTGGGACTTCTGTTCTTCGCACCCGGATTTCCTCTCTATTACAGCATGCTGATCGTTTACCCGGTTCAGTTCATACCCGTTCTGATGTACGTCAGACTCAAGAGCATGAGGAACTCCACATTCGACAGGGGGTATGCTTTGGACAGCAATCATTTCGGAGCCAAGGGCGGGGCGCTTACCGCTATCCTTATGGCCTTCGGGACAATCGCGCTGGCGTTGATGCTGGAGCCGTTGATGGCGTTGATGCCCGACATGGATGAGACTTTGGTTAAAACCATGGAGCAGCTGCTTGACGGGCCGCTTTGGGTCAGTCTGCTGAGCATGAGCGTGTTCGCCCCGGTGTTCGAGGAGTGGATGTGCAGAGGAATCGTGCTGAGAGGCCTGCTGAACTATTCCCGCAAGGGTGAGCCTGGAGAGGACGGCAGACGCAGAGGAATGAATCCGGCTCTGGCGATAGCGATCTCGGCGATATTCTTCGCCACAATCCACGGCAATCTCTGGCAGGGACTCTCCGCGTTCATCCTCGGAAGCTTCTTCGGCTACGTCTATTACAAGACCGGCTCGTTGAAGCTCACGATGCTTATGCACTGTGTCAACAACACGGTCTCTGTACTGTCTTCAAAATTGCCGGCGTTCAAGGACCTTGGGGCGGACGCGAGTCTTTTGGACATCGTCCCGACCGGAACCTATGTGATCATATTCATAGTCAGCGCGGCGGTTTTGTTCTTGGCTGTCAGGTATTTGGCGAGGATCAAGACTGATTCGCCGCAGGGCAACTGCGATGTGATTCCAGGAGCGGATGAGTTGACGAATGGAGAGAATCTTTGACGACCCGGACGCCGGAACCGTTACAATCCGGAAAAATGTACGCTCCCGCAGGGTGACACTCCGTGTGAATCCCCGCAGGGGCGTAACCGTTACAATTCCCTACTTTGTTCCCTACAAGGCTGGATTGGATTTCTTTCTCGCCAAAAAGGATTGGGTCCTGAAAGTCCAGGCGCGGCAGCGTGAACGGATCGGAGCCGAACATATTCCCACTCCCGAAGAGATCGAGGCGCTGCGGAAGGTGGCGAAAGAAGTCCTCCCGAAGCGTCTGCGGGAACTCGCGGAAAGATATTCATTTGAATATAATTCCGTCCGCGTCAAGCACAACTCCTCGAACTGGGGAAGCTGCTCGCGCAAAGGCAACATCAACCTGAACCTCAACCTCGTGCGCCTCCCGGACGAGCTTCGCGACTACGTCATCCTCCACGAGCTCTGCCACCTCAAACACCCCAACCACGGCCTGCAGTTCCACGCCCTCCTCGAATCCCTTTGCCCGGACCACCTCGCCAAGCAACGTGCCCTGCGCGGCTACCGGCTGTTCTGACGAAGGCTTGCAATATCCTGGCATTCTTTGCTTCCTGTGTCCACGCTACAGTTGTGGTCTCCGGTCAATGGCAGCCTGTGACAGACTAACAGTTGAGATTTTGAACGACATTCTGCCACAAGTGTCATCGAAGCCCTCCGTTACAGCATGGACTTCAACGTCGAGACAAGCGTGTCGTGGAAGAGGAAGTCCTCGCGGAACTCGTAGGTGCCGTCCTTGTGGACAAGGACGTAGGCGGGAATGCCGTAGATATTGAATTTCTTGTGGGCTATGCTGTCCCACTGCTCTTTGCCCAGGCGGTAATGCACGCCTTTTATCTCCTTGATCCTTTTCTGGTACTCGATGTACGGGGAAGTCGTGTTGGCGATGTAGAGCCAGACAATCTCATCGCTGCTCAGCTCTCCGGACTTGTAAGGCTCAATGCTGTTCATCGCCATAGCGCACGGGCCACACCACGTGTTCCAGAAATCCACGAGGACTATCTTCCCTTTGTAGGGAGCGATAATCTTGTCAAACAGTTCATCACCAGAGCCTTCCGGCACGTCCTTGAATCCGGATTTGTAGATGTCGGTTTTTCTGGCTTCCGCCAGCTCGGAGTCCATGCTTTTCAAGATGGCGGCGGCAAAAGGATGGCAGTGTGAGGTGAATTCCCGCAAGTCCTCTTCGATGAACTTCCTCAATTCCTCATCCTTTATGCTTCCTGCCTTGATCCTTGGAATGTAAATCAGATCGGCATCCTTCAGGTCGTAGAGCAATTTCCCACGGTCTCCAAGGACAGCCTTCCAGTCAACGTTTGAGTCATTCACACCATAGACAAGATATTCGGCATTGCCTCCTTCAAGCAGCCTTGGGTCAGTCATGTCGAACAATGAGTCGATTTCGGACAACAGAGCGGGCGGGAGCGCGGAGGACTTGAACGGAACATTCCCGTCCTTGGCATTGTGGACGATTCTGTAGTTCCATTTTCTGATGTGGTCAGCATTGCCGAAAGCCATTACCGTCTCGTTCTTGATTTGGTACTCGTAGTACTCTTTGACACTCAATGGGATGTCTTTGGACTCCAGATCACTCATGAGCTTGCGGTATTTTTCCTTGACCTTCCTGACATATTCCTCGTCGCTCGCTCTATAGTCCGCCAAGTCGCTGTTCCGGACATCCATGCTTGGCGGCTTGCGCAGCCCCTCGTTGTTCGCGTAGTTGTTGAACGCCGCATAATAACCGTCGGCATGCACTTTCGGCGCTGTCTGTAATTTGTGGTCCGGGAAATGCGCGTTCCTTACCCTCACAGCGTCGCTGAACGGATTCACATAGACATTGACGGTCTCTCCCGGTGTGAGCAGCAGAAAAATATCCGCTCTCGTCGTGAATGTGAACGCTCTCGAAGGTCCGCAGATGTCGAATGTGAATGTGGCCGTGCGGGTCAGAGTGTCGATTTCATGCGTCATCTCCAAACGTTGCTGCAACAGCCGGTTCACGATCAGATTCACGCTTTTGACATATCTCTCGCTTCCTTCAGGATAATGGAACACAACGGTGGTCTTACCGGCTGTGAACTGCGGGTCGGGGAGAGGTGTGTCTCTGTCTGGAAATATCTTCAGTTCGTCCGGCAGCTTCTGGAATTGCTTCACGTATTTCCTACCGGTCAAGTCTATCCCGAACAGTTTGAATCCGTTTTTTGCTTCAGATTCAATGAAATCAATCGATTCCGTCCCTGCCGGTAGCGGAGGGAACTCAAGTGCGAACGAATCCCTGCCGTTCTCAGGCATGAAATACTTCTTTCCGGGTGTCAGACAACCTGAGTGGCCTGTCATCCGCAGCTTTTTCCCGTCCTTGGCAATGATGTAGGATGCGGTGTCGATAAAGATCCAATTTTTAGGACGATACTTCGCACTGAAGTGAATCGTTGTGGAGGAATCAGTCAGCACTATGCGTCTGATGTCCAAGGTGCCGCCCGGAGAGTACCGGTCAACGACAGGGTAGTCCAGCACTGCCGTGTCATTGGTATTTGCCACCGTGGCAGTACTTCTCCGGCCCGCACCGCATGACGCGAGGCCGAGGCCCAGAATGACAGTGGCCATCGCCACAAACAGTCGGTGTTGATTCGTGAATATCATCGTGGTTATTGTTTGATTTCCGATTCAGTCATTTGTCCGAATGCTGGTTCAGGCTATAAATATACACAATTTTCTTTTTACTGGTGGATACTCACAGCGTCTTAGTTTTCAGTTCGGTGTATATTATCCTTGATTTGTACGCCAGAAACGCGTTTCCTGTACCAATGGCGTGCCTTAGTCCATTTGGTACACACAGAGGCCTTCTGCTGTACGTTTTCTGCCGCAAAAAAAAGAGGATGACCTGAAAGTCACCCTCTAGTCAGCAGTCACCTCGTTGGTAGAGGCGGCATATTCATTAAAAGAACTTCTCTGTGTTCTTGTCGAGATTGTCGGAGTGGTCTTCGGTGTTGGTGTTGAAGTCGTTCTTCGGGCCGAAGTTCCTGTGGCCGCCGTTCCTGCGGTCACGGATGTAAGTCATGCAAATTATCTTACACATCTTACAGGAATTGCCAGGTCAGGAGTGCCAGTCTTCACGATGTAGACCCTTGGCGAAGAGCTATTATATTGGAACATCCAGTGGTTGCCGTTGTCTCCGTTTGCTGAGCCCCAGAAATTCACGTACGTGTCCGGAGTCTTGCCCGTAGTATTTCTTTTATCAAATGAACCTGTGTTTACAAGGCTCATTTTGGCAATCAGCGCATCGAAAGCCGCTTGATCCTCTTCTGTAACTCCCCACCAAGGCAGGTATGTTTTCTCACTAATCACGTTCATCTGCTCTTCTGTCGGAAGTCCCCAACCTTTAGGACATGGTGTGTTTTCAGGTTTTGACCAGTCTGAAAAACCTTCGCTTGTGGAACCCCAGTCAGTATCGTAGGAACTGTTTACATCGGCTTCATTGTTCGAAGCGACAGGCGTATTCTTGCCCCATTGGTAAAAATTCCCGATTTCATCGGCAGTCTTTGCGCCGACATTGCGGTCAAGAATCTTGAATCCGAATTCTGAGGTCATGTCAATGATTCCATATCTGGAAATCAGCCCCTTGACGGTCAAAGAGCATGACGCAGTCTTACCGTCAACTGCCGCGGTGATGACAACAGTCTCTTCATTTTCCAGATCGGTGACGTTGAAAAAGAGAATTCCTTCCTCTGAGATTGATACAATCTCTGGCTTGTCGGAAGTCCATTCAATAACTTTCCCATCAAGAATGCCATCCGGCTTGGCAACGAGTTTGAGCTCAGGAAGGGTCTCGTCTGTCACTACTACGGTTTCTGCCGGTTCAATCGCCAACGATTCGAGTTTGGCAGACTCTTTTGTGCAGGCAGCCAGCATGATCATGGCTGCGGATGCAATGCAAATTGTACGTTTCATAAGTCCGTTGTTTTTATACAATAAAGTGTTTTTTAAATTATCTTTTGAATACCATGTCCTTGTATGCTGAGTTGATCTGAGAAATTGAACTGTTCCTCAGGCTCATACGTGCTGTGGGTGATGTATTAGTGATGATCTTCAGAGTCCCTGACCAACTTCCAGTAACCTTGTGACCGCTGTCATCAATGCCATCAATAGAGACATTGCTTGTCTCTCCGTTATAGGTTATCTTAACATTTCCGCCTGTTATAGGGGCGAATCTGTAGATATTATTTCCATCCACATACGCGTAATAAGTGTTGGCCAACTGTCCTTTGTCATCTATAGCACCAGGAAGGAATGTCATGCTTTTCCCGGTATTGTCTGGATTGTAAGTCCCTGCTGAAAAGCCTTTTGTAAAGTCGAGATTATGATTGAAACATTCCATGTAGAAAGCATCGCCTTTTCCGGATTCTGGCATCAGTACCAGCATCCAGTTCGCCGTACCTGTAGAGTAGTAGTCTCCGTAATATACAGCGGAGCCTTTCGTGTCTGAAGAAAAGGAAATGTTGTAGTCTTCTGTCAATGTGGAATTTCCAGGACCATACAAAGGGAATGTGCCATCGTATGAACCTGTTACTTTGTGACCGTCCTTTGTTGTGACCTCAATCATGAAAGAATAGCCCTTAGCGCTCTTCTTTACAGTGACTGAACCTCCGTTGACATATCCCGTGGTTGAGGAGTTGGATGTAACGTAATTCTGAACGTATGAGAATGCAGGATAATATGTCCCAGCCTCATATTCCTCTTGTCCAGGGATAAGGAAATTCTTATCGGAATCCCCATTTTGAAGGGTGAATGTCCTTTCCGGAATTTTTCCATCCTGAAGAACAGTTATAATGTTGATGTCGAGCAGATTACCTGGTGGCGTCAGCTGACCGTCAACAACACTCATGTCGGAGAACGCTAAACTAACTTGGCTGAACTCTCCCTGTTGCGCTATGATTGAGCCTTCGCCTACAGAAAACACGGTATTAATATCATTCTCAAGAGGGGGAAGTTGGTCTTTCTGTCCGTTTATGGACTCTCCGGACTGGTTTTCGAATTGAATATGGCCTTCGAAAGTCAACTCATATTCCTTGCCATTGTCCAATGTGGCTATTAAGTGGTACTTCTTTCCGTTGGCTGTGGTTGTGACAGAAAGAACCGCCGATTCGAAATCGTGCTTGTCCTTATGGAAACTCAGATCATCGGTCTGGAAAAATCCACTTCGGTTTCCGAGAAGTCCGGATTCCGGCTCATCATGCAGCCCATCGAATTCGTAAGTGCCGTCAGGGATGAAAGCATTGTCCGGATCCTCTGCCTTGTCGTAGTAGAGATCAATGCGGAAAAAGAACTTGCCGTCAGGATTCGGATACATCTCTGGAGAAAAACCGACATCAGATATGACAAGATAGTAGTTGTACTTGTCTTTACTTCTTGTGTCCCTGTTGCCATAGTAGATTGCGAGGACGTTCTGTCCGTTGAATGAGGCATCGTAGCTCACGTTCGTTTTAGCCGAGATGCTCATAAATGATGTCTTATCTTTGTTTCGGGCTGCGGCATATATGATATATTCAGTATCCGGAAGCAGCCCATCCGTGGTGTATGTGACTGTTTCATTTGTCCCGGCCACCTTGCCTTTGGACAGTACTTCAGCTACATCTGGGATATTTTCTTTTGAGGGACGAATTAGGTATCGCGCCTCCTCCGCGTATTTGGTGGAAATAGCGAATGTTACAGAATTAGAGCTTGTGTTGACCATTGCGATTTCTATGCTTGGTTCCGTTGGGGAATCAGAACTCTTGTCACATCCTTGAATCGCAATGGCAGCGATGAATAACGAAATGGGTATGAATATGTCCCTGAATGTTTTACTTGACATAAATTCAATTTTGTCTATTTGTTAAAAAATCTAAATCCTCGGATCCAAGATTGATCCGAGGATTATGGAATTTATGAATCGACCTCCATTTTTGTCTATAAGGCAGATTCATTAAAAGAACTCCTCTGTGTTCTTGTCGAGATTGTCGGAGTGGTCTTCGGTGTTGGCGTTGAAGTCGTTCTTCGGGCCGAAGTTCCTGTGGCCGCCGTTCCTGCGGTCATCGCCACCTCTGCGGTCGAAACCGCCTCTTCTGTCATCACCTCCGCGACGATCGAAACCACCTCTGCGGTCATCTCCGCCTCTACGGTCTCCACCGCGACGGTCATCTCCGCCCCTGCGGTCGAAACCACCTCTGCGGTCACCGCCACGGTCGTTGCCTCCGCGCGGACGACGCTCCGGCTCAACGTATCCTTCCGGTTTTGGTGTTAGGGCGCGCATCGAGAGTCTCATCTTGCCTGTCTTAGGGTCAATCTCAAGGAGTTTCACGTCAACCTCCTGGCCGACAGTGAGGACATCCTCGACATTCTCGGTCTTGTTCCATGCGATTTCTGACACGTGGAGAAGGCCTTCCTTGCCAGGGAGGATCTCGACGAAAGCTCCGAACTCAAGGATTGACACAACCTTTCCGTGGTAGGTCTGGCCAACCTCCGGAACAGCGCAGATGCCCTGGATCCAGTCGTAAGCCTTCTGCATGGCCTCCGCGTCATTCGTGGCGATGTCCACAACGCCCTTGCCGTCAACCTCATCAATGGAGATGACAGCACCAGTCTCGGCCTGGATCTTCTGGATGGTCTCGCCACCCTTTCCGATGACAGCGCCGATGAAGTCCTTGTCAATCTCGAAGGACTTGATCCTCGGAACGAACGGCTTGTAGTCCTCACGAGGCTTGTCGATGCACTTCATCATCTCGCCCATTATGTGCATTCTGCCCTCATGAGCCTGCTGGAGAGCCTTGGCGAGAACCTCGTAGGAAAGACCGTCAACCTTGATGTCCATCTGTGTGGCGGTTATGCCGTCCTTTGTACCGGCCACCTTGAAGTCCATGTCTCCGAGGTGATCCTCGTCACCAAGGATGTCGGTGAGGATGGCATAGCGGCCGTTAGGATTCTTCTCGTCGGTGATAAGACCCATGGCCACACCGGCTACCGGCTTGCTGATCTGGACGCCGGCGTCCATAAGGGCGAGGCAGCCACCGCAGATCGAAGCCTGTGATGAAGAACCGTTGGATTCAAGAATATCAGAAACCACGCGAACCGCGTAAGGGAACTCCGGAGCCTTAGGCATGACAGCCTTGAGGGCCCTGAAGGCCAGATTTCCGTGACCGACCTCACGACGGCCGACACCTCTCTGTGCTTTGGCCTCGCCGGTGGCGAACGGTGGGAAGTTATAGTGGAGGACGAACTGCTGGGTTTCCTGCACGAGAACCTCGTCCATCTCCTTCATGTCCATCTTTGTTCCGAGGGTTACGGAGGCGAGAGCCTGGGTCTCTCCACGGGTGAATATCGCTGAGCCGTGAGCGCAAGGCAGGCAGTCAACCTCACACCAGATAGGACGTACCTGGGTGGTCTGGCGGCCGTCAACGCGAAGCCCCTCGTCAAGGACAAGGTTCCTCAGGGCCTCTCTCTGCTCGTGGCCGAAATAGCGGTTGATCATCATCTTCTTGGCGGCCTGATCCTCCTCGGTCAGTCCAAGGGACTCCACGCACTCTTTCTTGATGGCCTCGAAGCCGTCCTCTCTCTCGTGCTTAGGCCTTGCGGACTTGGCGAGAGCGTAGCACTTGTCGTAGGCGAAGTCGTGGATCTTCTTTCTGAGATCCTCGTCCTCCTCATCGTGAGGGTAGTCTCTCTTGACATCCTTGCCGAGCTCTTTGTTGAGCTCCTTCTGGATGCGGCAGTGTTTCTTTATCTCCTCGTGGGCGAACTTGATGGACTCAAGCATGACATCTTCGGAAACCTCCTTCATCTCGCCCTCGACCATCATGATGTTCTCCTCTGTGGCGGCGACCATAAGCTCAAGGTCCGCCTTCTCCATCTCGCTGAAGTTAGGGTTGATTTTGAACTCTCCGTCAATCCTTGCGACACGTACCTCAGAGATAGGTCCGAGGAAAGGAAGGTCGCTGGCTGCCAGCGCGGCTGATGCGGCAAGCCCTGCGAGAGCGTCCGGCTGGATGTCCTTCTCGGCTGAGATCAGCCAGATGTTGACGAACACCGCGAGGTGGAAATCCTCAGGGAACAGAGGCCTCAGAGCCCTGTCGACAAGGCGTGAAATCAGAATCTCGTAGTCAGAGGCCTTGCCCTCTCTCTTCATGAATCCGCCCGGAAAACGTCCTGCGGAATAGAATTTTTCCTTGTAGTCCACCTGAAGTGGAAGGAAGTCTGTGTCTTCTGCCGCTTCTTTAGCGCATGTGACAGTGGCCAGGAGCATCGTGCCTCCCATCTTGACCACCGCTGAACCGTCTGCCTGCTTGGCAACTTTGCCGGTTTCGATCTCAATCACCCGACCATCGGATAATTCGATCTTCTTTGTGATGATGTTCATTTTACTGTTTTTACCGCGTGTCCTCAACAAAATATATCTGAAAACTTCAGCGTCATTTTAATCCGTGGAACCTCTTGCCTAGTGTAAGTGGTTGTCTTAGATTTTGTTTGGAAGTTGCATCGATTTCGTTTGCCGCTGACTTTTCCGTCTTGTGGAACATTATGGCAAAACAACTTCCTAATAAAAAAGGGACGGCTGCGTCATAGAGCGCGGCCAATCCCTTTTCTGTTCCTATCGCGAATTTATCGACGGAGACCGAGCTCCTTGACGATTTTTCTGTATCTCTCGATGTCGATCTTCTGGAGGTAGTCCAGAAGCTGACGCCTTTTACCTACGAGACGGAGAAGAGAACGGCGGGTGACAACATCCTTCTTGTTCTTCTTCACATGCTCTGTGAGGTGATTGATACGGTAGGAAAATAAAGCAACTTGACTCTCTGGTGAGCCGGTGTCTGTATTAGACTTTCCGTACTTAGCGAAAATCTCTTGCTTTTTGTCGGCTTGTAAATACTCTGCCATTTTCGCAAAAAATTTTGTTGATGATTAATAAACGTCTTCTTCCCCGCACCCTGCGGAAAAGCGTGCAAAGATAGGCATAATTTTCAGATAATCAAAATATTTTCCAAAAATTCAAATGTAACAAACCTTCTTTCAGGCTTAATCATGTGAAACACCTTTATAACCCTTGACCAGAGCCAGCCTGAAACCGACAAAGAACATTCTGCTATTGATTTCACCTCCGAATCGGTGTGTTACACGGCAGAGCTCCTTATCGTTTATTACGGAGCCACCTCGCATTACGCGAAAGCCGTCGGGATTCTTCACCTTGCATAATGGGTTGACCTGATCTTCCGCACTGTAGTAGCCATACCAGTCTTCGCACCATTCAAGAACATTGCCGGTCATGTCGTACAGCCCCAGTTCGTTAGGAAGCTTGGTTCCGACCATGGCGACATTGGAAAGTGCGTTTGCATAGTACCAACCCACGTCGTCAATGGCATCACCGCCACTGTAATGCCCCCCTTTTGTTTTCAACCCTCCACGCGCGGCGAATTCCCACTGCGCCTCGGTAGGCAGACAGAAATTCATTCCGGTCTGCCTATTCAGGGAGTCAATGAAATCATGACAGGTGTTCCAAGATTTCTGGACAACAGGAAGGAATCTTTCATTTTGCTCCGTGAGACTTGGAGCACGGCCTTCCATGACCATATTCCAGACCTCATTTGTCACTTCACACTGTCCTATATAGTAACTGTCCAGCGTGACTTTATGGGCTGGCTTCTCGTAGGATTTGGCAAAGATGTCACCTTCCATGGCTCCCATTGTGAATGATCCGCCTTCCACAAAGACCATCTTAAAAATGACTCCGTCCAGATTTATTGTACGAACATCCTTTGCCTTGGTCTCAAAAATGAGATCTTCTCCGTAAGACGTTCCGACCGCATTGATGGCATAGGCTCTTGCATGGTATTCAGTCCAGTCCTCAAGGTTCTCAAGCGTTAATGAACATTCTACCGGGCGACGTCCTGCGCTGACCTTTTGTCCGGACTCGAGAGTCGGTTCCGCATTCTTGCCAAAGACAATTCCCTGGTCTGTCAGTGCCGCACCCCCATTGGATGTCAGCGTCCATGAAAGTTTCGCTGATTTTTCAGAGACATCGGTGACTTCTGACGTATGAATTTCAGGTGCTTTCACCGGAGGAGTGTCAGGGGCGTCAGGGGTGGCCTTCTCTTTAGAGCAGGAGACAAGCATGGATGCCGATACCAAAGCCATAATTATCAGCCATTTCCTCATGATATTCAGTTTTGATTTTGCGAATACGCTTGATTCTTACCTGTAACAGTGAGGCTCTATTCCTCGTTATTCAGAACAAGTCGGAATCCGTAGTCGAAGCCCATGTTGTCGGAATATGTCGTTCCAACTCTCTTATATACCGTGCAGAAAATGCTATCGCACATCCACGAGCCTCCTCTGACACATCTCTCTTGATACTGATTGGATGGCTCTGAAGGACCGACCGGGTCTGTCTGATCGGCAGAATCATATCCAGACATGTAAAAATAATCCGAGACCCATTCCTGAGCGTTACCGCTCATGTCGTATATTCCTAACTCATTTGGTTTCAGCTGCCCGCAAGGCTGCATTCCCTCGCCTATGTTATCCATGCACCAGCCGACTTCCGTGACATTGTCACTGCCGGAGTAAATGTGTCCTTCCGACTTGTTTCCTCCGCGAGCGGCGAATTCCCACTGAGCCTCTGTCGGCATAGAGAATGTTTTGCCTGTTTTTTCGTTCAAGGCAGCGATGAACTGAAGGCACATATTATAGCTTACCTGATGAACAGGAATCTTATTGCCTTGGTATATGCTGGGATTGGACCCCATGACTGCTATCCATTGCTCTTGGGTCACTTCATATTTTCCAATATAGTAACTCTTCGTAAGTGTCACATTATGAACCGGCTTTTCATAGGCGAACAAATCATCTGTCCCTGGATTTCCCATCTTGAAAGTCCCCGGTTTTACCAATACCATGTCAAGGGTGACACCGTCAATGTCGAAGGAGATTGTTTCTGCCAAAGTGGTCTTAAGGGTTTTCTCCTCTCCATAGGATGTGCCCACCTCATTGGTGGCATAAGCTCTATAGTAATATGTTGTTGAAGCCTTCAGATCGGTGGCGTTGGACTCGAATACACCTATTCCGTTTCCGTCAACGGTCAATGAAGACACTTCAATGGTTGGGTTTGGCTCTTCTCCGAAGACGATGCCTTTAGCGGTCACATCGGCCCCGCCATCTTCAGTCACCTCACCTCCAGCCTTGAATGAGGATTCTGTGAGATCAGTGTACTCTGAAGTTGTCACTACAGGAAGGGTTGCAGGCTCTTCCTCTTTGGAAGAACACGAGAAAGCCAGCATCATAAGGGATGCCGCTGACATGAGACAAAAAATTCTTTTCATGTGTCTTGTTTGTTAAATTCGCCGCAAGGTAAGGATTTTTCCTCGGAATGCAAGTATTTTTCGCATACAGGCACTTCGGGAGCACTTTTTTCGCTACCTTTCGCAACGCCTCGATTTCTTCGGGAGGAGTTCTTTTAATGAATATGCCGCCCCATGCCAACATTTGAGTCAAGGCTGACGGCCAGTCTGGTTATCTGCCAATGGTGGCGACACAGCCCAGGCTGCACCTTGGACATAAGACGCATAGTGCTGCTGACAGATTCTCTTCCATGACACGCTTGTCTTGACATTGTAGTCCATGCTGTAGCATGAATAAATGACTTCAACGCCAACATTATTCAGTGTACTTAGCCGGGAGAACCGGCATCGCCCCATTCTGGGTGCAGACGAAAGCGGAGACCTCAACGGCCTTGCGATGGGCCTCAGCGACAGGAAGACCTTTCAGGATGCTTGAGACGAAAGCAGCCGTGAAGGAATCACCGGCTCCCACGGTGTCGGCCACCTCGACTTGAGGGGTCGCCAGAAATGACATATTCCCGGAAGTGAAGATGTAGCTTCCGTTCACTCCGCAGGTCAGGATAAGCATCTTCAAGTTGTAGCGTCCGAACAGAATCCAGCATTTGCTTTGCAGATCCGTCCCCGGACAACCCAGCATACGACTGATGGTGATAAGTTCCTCATCGTTAATCTTCAAGACGTTGCAACGCCTCATAGATTGGTCAAGAATCTCCTTGTTGAAGAAACCCTGACGGAGATTCACATCGAAGACAATCAGGTTGTCTTCATCCTGAGGCATGGCATCGATGAAGCGGTTGATGGTGTCCCGTGACACGACATTCCTCTGAGCCAGCGAACCGAAGCAGACAGCACAAGTGTTGTGAGCAAGTTCCTCCAGTTCAGGAGTGAAAGGAATATTGTCCCACGCCACGTTCTCCTTGATGACATATTGCGGAACGCCAACCTGATCGATTTCCACTTGCACTGTTCCTGTGGGATATGGCACGACCGCCATGATGTTGCGAAGCCCTTTCTCCTTGAAGTTGTCCAATATCTGAGCGCCTAACGGGTCATCCCCCACAGCGCTGACCACGCAACTGTTCAAGCCAAACTGAGAGACGTGGTATGCGAAATTCGCTGGGGCTCCCCCGATCTTCTTGCCCTCGGGCAGGACATCCCACAAGGCCTCGCCTATTCCTACGATTGATTTATTCTCTTTCATAATGTCGTGTGATTATGAGTTTGCCAATTAACATATTCCTGATTTTTAATAACGAACCACAAGCCGGCAACAATCCCCATCAGCGTACGGAAATGCTGCTGTTCAGCCAAAAGTTCGCAAATTTCCATCAAAAATAAGAAAAATCGTATATTAATAATTCGGACAAATGACTGGAGCCAGAATGCCGGCCGCTATGTGGGAGTGGTGATAGAGGATGATGGAATGACCTCCGAGGAGGAACTGCGCCAAGAAATAGAACGCCAAAAGGAGATATTCTTGGAACAACGGGAAGGGAAGAAATTGAAGGGACTCTGATCAATTCTGACATCGAATCTCCATGCCGGGCAACCTTTTTCAGGTTGTCCGGCATGGATTACATTATCAATATTAAACTTATGGGGTTCAGTCGATTACCGCGAAGGTCATGAGGGAGGAAACGGAGAGGGCCACGAGAATCATCAGCCAGATGACGAAGAGGATGAGGCCGGGGTGCCATTTCGGGGACTTGAGGCCGAAGATGAGCATCACTCCCCCATAGAGCATTATGAACAGGGGGATGGCGACCACGAGGATGGCGGCGATCATCACGACCGGAACGGAGATGAAAGACAGAACTTCGGGTGCCTCAATGGCTATGTGTTCAATGAACTTGTTGTAGAAGAAACTGTTGCCAAGGATTTCACCGCCCCACCAGAATGAGCACAGGAACGCTATGCCGGCGACTCCGGCCAGAAGAAGGAACACTCCGAAGATGCCTGAGAATATCCTGCTGACATTCTTCCATGTCTGCGAATCACGGGTCCTTGGCTCCTCGCGGGGAGTGTTGCGGACTCGCTCGCTGATGTCTTCGACAGTGCCGCCTTCACCTCTGAGTTCATCCCGCTGGCGAACCGTCTTCACCGCAGGCATGCAGATCCAGAGAACGATATAAACCAACGGAACGGAAACATGAATCCACGGCTCAAGAGGCCAGAATCTGAAATTCAATCCGCCCAACAAGGTCAGGACGACAAACAGAATTCTGAATATGGCCGGGTCCACATTCAGATAAGTGGCGAGGCCGCTGCACACTCCGGCCAGTTTGCCGTTGGCGGGGTCACGGTAGAGTCTCCGACGTGGCCTGGTGTCTGTTCTGCCGGATGTTTTTGACGAACGGCGGGACGCTTCGGCTGGTTCAGCGTCCGAAGATGTACCGGTCGCCGAGCCTGTCAAAGCGCCGCTGGCATCAGCAGTCTCCTCCTCTATCGTCTCCGGACGGCCAAGCACAGAAATCACGTCATTAACCATCGCAAGCGTGACGACTCCACCCTTTCCGGTTTTCTCCAGAAGCAGTTCGGCCATCCGTTCCTCTATTCCCTCCATCACCTCGGTAGCCGCTCTCTTTTCTGGAATAGTAAGCATTGAGTTGGTCTAGATATTCCTTGGCGGCGAGACTGGCGTTGTCCTCCAAAGAGAACACATAGCCGCCGATGCTGACATATTCAACTTGTTTCATTGTCTTTCAATATATTAGGAAGCAGATGCTTCATATTCATTGCTTTATGGTCTTGATGGTCTCCACTATCTCCTGCCACGCCTGATCCATCTCTCGAAGCTGCTGACGGCCTTTTTCGGTGATGCAGTAATATTTCCGTGGAGGTCCCTGCGTGGATTCTTCCCAGCGGTAGGA
>DCCQ01000036.1:22059-22337 GCA_002314195.1 Bacteroidales bacterium UBA1077
CTATTTTCCATAACCGCTCCTCCCTTGATTGAATCTGGCCATATTCTCGGCTGTCGGCTCAAGTCCCCTCATCATACATTTGTCGGCAGGAGTCTTGGCGACAGGGACAACTATCCACAGAACAAGGTAGACCAAAAAACCTGTTCCCCAAAGCAGGAGGGTCAAGAGTGACACGATTCTGACAATCGTGATGTCCACATTAAGGAACGCGGCCAGCCCGGCACAGACTCCCCCGATGGTTTTGTTGTCCAGATCGCGGAACAACCTCCTGCGCGATG
>DCCQ01000033.1:0-1258 GCA_002314195.1 Bacteroidales bacterium UBA1077
CACTGTCAAGTTGAATTAGGCTTTATAAATTGGCAGTAGAATATTCATAGCCTTATGTGGGGCAGTCGGTGGCTTCTGCTTTATATAGCGGAGAGGATCCTTTGCAGTAAAGTCTCAGAGGGTTTCGCCATTTTTGAGAAAGCGAAGAGTTTTTTGCCTAAATCCTTCAATGAGGCTCCGATGTGGTACACTACATTATCTATGATCAGGAACCGGTCGTGCACATTGTTACAAGTGTGAATCTCTATTGGTGGGTATTGGACGTTGTGACGTTGGATGTCCAATTGCAACTGCTTGGAAATATGCCCTGAATAGATTGCCGCGTTTATGCTCTTCTGTCTTTTGTCCAGAAGGATCAGCACAGATTCGTCCACATAGTTGTCTATCAATATGATGTTCTCATGCGCGGATCTGATCAAGTCTGACACGAAGGCGTAGGCATCAAATATTTGCCCGTCAAAGAATATCCCCCGACCGGTGGCAGGGAAGTCCGCACAAAGAAGTCAATTTTTTGATCTATCTGATCCAACCGCTGCTCGTGCCGCATCAATTTGTTGTCGATACGCATCTCTACGTCGCTCAGGCGTTGGTTGATGGAATGACCTTTCAATAGATATTCCTTTAATACTTGATTCGCCCACTTTCTGAACTGTGTGGCATTTTTGCTGTTAACCCGATACACGACAGAAAGAATGGCATCAAGGTTATAATACTGTGTTGTATAGCGTTGTCGGCCATCGCTGGCCATATGTTCCAAAATGGAACACGTGCTACTTCTGTCCAATTCTCCGCTTTTGTAAATGTTGTTCAGATGCTTGGTGATGGCTGGTCGTTTAGTACCAAACAGATAAGCTATCTGCTCCTGTGTCAGCCACACAGTCTCTCTTTCCAGCCGTACCTCCAGCCTGACCAGATCGTCGGTTGATAGAGTATTATTTCGTTTTTCTGTTCTGAGGCTGAAGGCAGTTCATTTTGGGTTCGTTCCATAGTTCAGCTCTTTTGTGGTTTGAACTGCAATAATAAACAAATTATACCAAAGTCAAATTCAAAAACAGAAAAACATGAAAGATATTTTCTTATGACACTTTCCTTTTGGATAAGAAACAGAAATTTCTGTTTCTTATCATAATCATAAGTGGTTCACGCTGCTGATATAAAAGTGCCTATAGCCAGCGGAATCTTGTAAATTTTACCCATATTCCGCTAAATATAGCGATATTCATGGCGTATTGCATATTTAAGAAGCTGTTTTGATTTG
>DCCQ01000033.1:1398-25807 GCA_002314195.1 Bacteroidales bacterium UBA1077
ACAAATCAAAACAGCTTCTAAGAATCTTCTTGCGGATTTTGTGATGACGCAAAAAACAGCTGGCCAAAAACGGCCAGCCGTATAGGCGCGGACACAGGCCTATGTAGAGGGGTGGCGTGGCCGTGGTTTGCATATTCATGTAGTACGATTAGCCAATGGCAAGGTCATTCCGTGCGACAAGCTCAGCGACCACGGGCTTGGCTAAGCGGTTAGGTAGTCGCTTGTCCGGGGAAACGCTTGCTCGCTGGACTGGCAGCGAAATGTGTTTTGTCCGGTGTGGGTGGGGATTCACCGGACGAGCCGGCACTAGTTTTGGAAAATCGGACAATGCATAAAATCTCATTAAGCGTTGACTTCCCAGTGTCCCCCTTTGTCTGGGCCGATGCGGCTGAGACGGCCGGCAGCTTTCAGGTTGGCGAGATGTTTCTCTACGGCTTTCGGAGATATTCCTATTCTTCGGGCCAGAGTGGCCGCGGTGAGAGAACCGTCCTTAGACAGCATATTCAGGATTATCTCCCTACTTTTCGGCTTTTTCCCGTTGCGAGCGGAGTAGGTTGGCCTCTCCTCTTCCAACAGACCTGTGGATTGCAGATAGTTGTCGATGTCCCTGCGGAGCACCTTTGCTGTGGTGCGGAACATAAAATCTCTGAATATATTCAAGTCTTCGCTCTCACGTGTGGCGATTAGTGATTTGATGTAATCCTCCTTGTCTTCCTTTAATATGATTGAAGGAATCAGGCCGAACTCAAACTGGAGTTGGTTCATCAGCAGACGTGCCATCCTGCCGTTCCCATCAGCCCAAGGATGGATGGTAACCAACTCGAAATGAGCATCGAAACTTATTGAATATAACTGATTAAAATCCTTGCCCTTACTACCTCGCCTCGCTTCGTTGATCTGATCGCACAACTCGGCCAGTTTTGCGGGAACCTTGCTGTAATTCATGTAGGATTTGCCACCGAACCCTGCTGTGACGTTTAGCAGACGCAGTTGCCCCCTTGCGGAAGAGAAGTCTCCTAATGCGGTTTTGTACTCTTTCCCTGTGTTCTTCATCACCAAGGATGAAAGCTCTGTCAGCATTTCTATCGTTATCGGGGAATGCGCTCTGGCATATTCAATTGACTTCTCATAGGCTGCCTTTAGGTCGAGATTCATGTTCTGTTCCTCAATGCTTTTGCCTTTGATGCTGATCCCTTGGTCGAACATGATCTGGTTCTCGACCTCTGTGATCGTTGAACCCTCTATCGCCGTGGAATGCGTGACAAGGGAGTACAGATAGAACTTATCGTAATCTATCTGTTTGTCGATGTCTAATCTCCGATATTCATAGATGATATTTTCAAGTTCATTCGCCATATGTTTCTCCCTGCTTTTTCTGCGAATATAGCGATTTTCTCCCTATTGTTATGCTTTTCTCCCTACTTTTTGGTTTGATGACAACAACATATAGTCTGTAGTCAAGTCGCCAAGGCCAGTTATTCGAAGAGACAGTCCATCGTGAGGTCATTCTGGACAATGTTCCAATATTTGTTATGGGAGACTCCAAATGTGGTTATGAAGGCGAGGTGCAATGCCTTTCGGGTGCCGGACACTGTTCTGAACACCGATAGCTTTGATTCAAGCGCTTTGGCGTAAGAACCTTCTATTACAAAAATGTCTTTTGAATATTTCATCTCACAGACCGTGACCACATTGTCTCCTCTGTCAATCAGAAGGTCGATCTGCGCTCCGGCGTGTGTTTCTGTCTGCGATGTCCTCCAGGAAGCCACGTTAGACAGGATCCCGGATATTCCCAACTCTTTTTTGATTTGCGGAATATGCTGGAGGCAAACCCTTTCGAACGCCAGCCCCGCCCAAGTGTTGTGCTCGCTTGTCAGGTAAGTGTGCGACCAATAGTTCTCATCTGCGAACCTATCCTTGAGGATACAATGGTAGTAGAACAATGTGTAATTGTCTATCAATTGATAGACAGCGTCCTTCTCCTTCTTGCCAAATGACGTGTAACGTCTGATGAAACCGCATTCCTCAAGATCCTCCAGAATGGCCTTGAATGTGCCGCCGTCCTCGATTCCTGTCTTTGTCAGAATTTCCTGACGAGTCAATCCGGCTTTCTTACCGTTAAGAGACTCAATTACTTTGATGAATTTTTCCGGTCTGTTGAAAAGCACCTGATACAGAGACCCGAACTCATCTTTCAGTTTGGCGTTTTCCGCAAAGAACAACTCGTCCACATTCTGAGCCACACTCAGCTCCCGCCTGAGAAAACTCCAATAATAAGGGATTCCTCCCAGAATCATGTACATCTCCAACACGTCCTTACGAGCCATTGAAAGCCCGGCTGCGGATGCGTACTGCTCACATTCTGATAACGTGAAAGGTGCGACTTTGATCTTTTCGGTGATCCTGCCTCGAAGGCCGTCCTTGTTTTTCAAAATCTTTTTTGTAATCCAAGATGTGGCACTTCCGCACACAATCAACACGATGTCTTTCTGTGGCCTTGCCGTGGCCCACCCATTCCAGAAGTGCTCCAAGGCACTGACCATTTTAGACTTGGGAGTGTCCATCCATGGAAGCTCATCAATGAATATCACCTTTTTGCCGGCAGGTGCGGATTCTATCAACAGTTTAAGTTTATCGAATGCCTCAAACCAGGTTTTGGGAACGGAACACTGACCTAATCCGGCATTCCTGAGGGAATCCCTGAATGCTGTAAGTTGATTTCTCAAGTCACCTTTGGCGACACCGGTATGCTGGAACGTAAACTGATAGTTGAATGCCTCGCGGATCATATATGTTTTGCCTACACGCCGTCTGCCATAGACAGCGCAAAACTGAGAATCGTTCTTTTCCAACAGCCCCCAAAGGGTGCGGCATTCCTTTTTACGTCCGATAATCATAATCGCTAAAAATGTAGTTTCCGCTGCAAATATAATAAAAATATGCCTATAGTCAGCGGAATCTTGTAGATTTTACCCACATTCCGCTAGATATGGCGATACTTTTGGCCTATTGCATATTGAAGAATCTTTTTGCGGATTTCGGGGTGAATCAAAAAATGGCTGACCGGGAACGGCCAACCGTTGTCATATTCATTGAAGAGTGAATGCTACTTGCGCTGAGCCTCGTAGTCGGCCTTGACTTGCTCAAGGAGCTTGTCGGCTTTGGCGTAGCCGTCAGCGGGGGCTTTCCAGATGATGGCGAATAGGATCACTCCGACGATGCCGAGGGCTATGGCAACCTCGAAGACAGAGTTCCAGCCGAATTTGTCAGCAAGGGCTCCGAAGACGAGACCGGAGATGGCGGTGCTGGCGTAGCCGAGGATGCCGGCCATTCCGTTGGCGGAGGAGGCGACACGCTTGGTGGCCTGGTTGGACAGGCATATTCCTATAAGGGCCTGAGGCATGTAGATGAAGAAGCTGGCCATTATGATCAGGGCCACTGACAGGCCTCCCATCTCCTTAGGAGTGAGCCAGAAGAGGATGAAGCAGGCTGTGGCACTGGCGAGGCCGATGAGGCAGGTCCTGTGGGCCTTGCTGCCGAAGAACTTGTCCGTTGCCCAGCCGGCCAGAAGGGTTCCGACGATGCCGAGCACCTCGGTGACGCCAACTACTGTCGAGGCGGTCTGGATGCTGAGGCCTCTGTCCTGCGTAAGGAAGGTCGCGCCCCAGTCCAGGATGGTGAAACGGATAATGTAGATGAAGAAGTTGGACGTGGCGAGAATCCAGACGATAGGGTTCTTGAACACCATCTCCTTGACGAATCTCTTGTAGGCGAAATCGGTGAACTCCTTAGGCTCTGTGATGACTTCCTTCACCGGGGCGTTGTCGTCAATCTCCTCAGGATCAGGCAGACCGACAGAGGCCGGGGTGTCCTTGAGACCGAAGAGAACCAGAACGGCTCCGGCGATGGCCAGGAGCGCCGGCACGAAGAAGCACCACTGCCAGGCAGAATAGGAGAAGTGGTTCAAAATGAAGGTTCCGCAGAGGAACGCCACGAGGCTGGCACCGATGGAGTGCGAACTGTTCCAGATGGCCTGTTTGGTGGCAAGCTCGGAAGGCTTGATCCAGTGGGCCATAAGGCTTCCGCATGGAGGAAATCCCATCCCCTGGGTGTAACCGTTTATCAGCCAAAGGCTTCCTATGAAAGCGACCATTCCCATTGTGGCCTTGCCCTCCCCGTCCATGAAGTTGAACAGGCCGTTCATCTCAGGACTGAGACCTATGAATATATTCACGAGCGCGGAGAGGAAAAGTCCCGCCGCCATCATCTTCTTGCGGCTGACGCGGTCGGCGATGAAGCCGTTGATGAACCTTGAGAGGCCGTAGATGATTCCGTGAAGCGTCAGGAACAGGCCAAGCTTGACCTTGCTGATTCCAAGTTCTGCCTCAAGGGCCGGCATTGTGATGCTGAAGTTCTTCCTTACGAAATAGAATAGGGCGTAGCCGATCATCAGGATGATGAGGGTTCTCCACTGCCAGTAGTTGTACTTTTTCTTGATTGATTGATCCATTCCTTAGTGTGTTAAAAACGGGGAACACAAAGATACAAAAAACGGCAATCTTAATTAAGAAATTGCTATTTTTGTAAAATTTGAATATTTACGGTCCTTTCGACAGACTCAGAAACCGAACAATAAAGATAAAGGAATATGACAGAAAACTATAACAAGTCTCTCACACCAGAGCAGAAGGCCAAGCTTCGCCGGATCAAGCATCTGGCCCTGGATATGGACGGCACCATCTATATGGAGAACAACATCTTCCCATTCACTGTTGAGGTGCTCGACACGATGAAAAGGAACGGGGTGGGATATTCATTCCTCACCAATAATCCGACAAAATCTGTGGAGGATTACCTCAAGAAACTCGCCGGAATGGGGATTCCCGCCGATGAGGGTAACATGTACACGACCCCGATCGCCACGATAGACTACATCAAGAAGAATTTCCCTAACGTGAGGAAACTCTTCATGTTGGGCACTCCGAGCATGATCGGTCAGTTTGAGAAAGCCGGGTTCATTTCCTGCGCCGACGATCCCGATGACGTTCCTGATATGCTGATCGTGGCCTTCGACACCACGCTGGTATATTCACGCCTCTGCCGCGCGACCTGGTGGGCTAAGCAGGGCATTCCGTATATGGCGACCAACCCGGATTGGGTCTGCCCGACCGATGCAAGGACCATCCTGGTGGACTGCGGCTCGCTGCAGAAGTGCATTGAGGCGGCTTCCGGCAGAAGACCAGACAAAGTGATGGGCAAGCCGGATCCTACGATGCTCGACGGCATCCGTGACCGTAACGGCTTGAAGGCCGATGAGATTGCTATGGTCGGCGACAGGATCTACACTGACATCGCGATGGGACACAACGCCGGAGCCGTCAGCGTGCTGGTGCTTTCCGGTGAGACGACACTTGAGACGGCATTGAAGGTTGCCGAGGATGCTCGTGTGAACTCTCATCCGGAGCACTACCCGGCTGACTTCATCGTCCGCGACCTCAAGGAACTCGGCGACCTGATTCTTGAGAGCCACAAAGACTGATCCCTGGAATCCAGCTTACCGATGAAAGTCCTTTTCATCCACGGACTTGCCTCCTCCGGAGCCTACAAGATGGCGTCCTCCCTGCGGATTCTTATGAAGGGAAGCGAGGTCATCGCCCCTGATGTTCCCATCGGCCCACAGGAGGCTCTGGATCTTCTTGAAGGGATATGCCGGGACGAGCGTCCTGAGCTCGTCGTGGGTCTGTCCCTCGGCGGATTCTGGGCGCAGAAACTCCGTGGCTACCGAAAAATCCTCGTCAACCCTGACTTCCACATCTCCCGGCTTCTCCGCACAATGATAGGGGAGCGTGAATATCTTTCCCCGCGCTGCGACGGAGCGTTGACGTTCACCGTCACCGATGCGATGTGTGATGAATATGCCCGTTTGGAAGCCGCTGAGTTTGACGGACTTTCTCCCGATGAAATCGCCTTGACGACCGGCATGTTCGCAGACCGTGACGAGATGGTGAACTGCAAAGACGAGTTCGAAAGATTTTACCCCGGCAGGACTCGTTCCTACCCTGGAACCCACCTCCCGAATTACCCTGAAATAAAGAAATATATCCTGCCGGTAATCGAATGCGGCCTATAGACTTGTCTGTCTCTGTACCTGGATGACTATAATTAATGTACAATGAAGTATCTGATCAACAACTCCACCGACCCATATTTCAACCTCGCGTTTGATGAATATTGCCTTGAGAACATCCCGTCCGAGGAACCGTACTTCTTCCTCTGGAGAAACCGCCCGGCCGTGATCATCGGCCTGAACCAGAACGCCTACAGCGAGGTGAATCTGGACTATCTCAATTCGCACGGAATCACGTTGGCCCGTCGCGTGACCGGTGGCGGAGCCGTCTATCACGACCTCCAGAACATGAACTACACGATCATCGGCAAGAACCCGTCCCCGCAACCCATGGTGGACGCCCTGCGTCAGTTGGGCGTTCCGGCTGAACTGACAGGCCGCAACGACATATTCGTGGAAGGAAGAAAGGTTTCCGGCTACGCCCGCCGCGTCTCCCACAATCAGGAGATCATCCACGGCACGCTGTTGTACGACGTTGATCTTGACACCCTTGTCAAAGTCCTCGACACTCCGACCTCAAAGATGCAGGCAAAAGGAATATCCTCGGTCAAGAGCCGTGTGGCGAACCTGAAGGAGTACCTCCCTCAGTTTAAGTCTCTGGACGAGCTTCAGGCCAAACTTCAGGAAATCCTTTCCGCCGGAGACGGCCAGATGCCACTCTCGGACGAGCAGATCGCCGAGGTCCGCAAGCAGGCAGGCGAGAAGTTCTCCACATGGGATTTCATCTACGGCCACTCGCACGAAGCCGATTTCCACTGCAAGGCCAAACTCTCCTGCGGCACCGTCGAGGCCAATCTCCGTGTGGACCACGGCCTCATCACCCGTCTTGACTTCACAGGTGATTTCCTCTTCGACACCCCCGCTGATGTGTTGGCAGCCAGGATGATAGGCCTCCGTTACGACCCCGCTGACGTAAAGTCCTTCCTCGCCACCCAGCCCGTAGCCACCTATTTCCGTGGCGCCACCGCAGACGAGCTCGCAAGCCTCCTCTTCAAACCGACCACCGAGTAACCGTGGAGTCAAAGGCTTTAATAATGAGTGGAATCAATGAACCTTCTCCCACCTCGAAACGATAGGAGAAGGTTCTATTTACTGTCTGACTTTCAATCGAATGCTCACCACGGCGACGCAAAGCCCTCAAAACGCTCCCCTCACCCTCATTATTTACCTCGACGGCAGCAAAATAGCCCAATAATGCTGCCGTTTCCCTCCGATTATCCCTCTTCGGTAACGAAAACCTCTCAAAACGTTGCCGCTGCCCTCCGCACGTCCCTTTCCGGCGACGAAATGCCTTCAAAACGTTACTGCGTAGTGACTTGTGCACGTCTTGTCAACGATAATTCCTTTATGCATCTTATCCGCGATAACCTCATTTTATCTTGCTTCAACAACGAGATAAAGTGAAATTATCTCGGACTTTTTGTAATTCTGCAAAAAAAAATCAGGTATGAATGGCCGATGGAGTGCACTATGGAATCGTGGATAATGAGGTTGACTCGAATGACTTGTTCGCGTGACAACTTCAGTAACCAATATGCCTTACTCGAACAGGTCACCGCAGATCCGCCAGATGGTCTCGGCGGAGTAGTGCTCACAGATGGTTTTCTTTGAATATGTTGATTTGTTGTTCCGGTCTGCTCCGCTGTCTATCAGCAGCTTGAAGAACCGCCGGAGGCCACCGGACATCTCTGGGGTAAAAAGTTATAAACTATTTCTGAATATGTCGGCAATCTTGACGCATCGATCATTCTTGACGTTCCGCTGTTATGCATACAATCAATCCGTGAAATGTAATGATCTGATTATCTGCTGAAAAGCTGTTTCTCTTTGGTTGCTATAAGCTAAAGAGAATCTTTTATGTTATTCGTTATGAGAGGATTATGCCTCACCTGTTGATACAGAGTAGGTGGGCGTTAATGCATTGTCCATGAGTCCATCGGCATGTTGTCTTTGGTGGAATTTAACCGAAGACAATATGTTAAGTTGTTTATTATTAGTTACTTGAATGCCGTGTCATGCCACTGTGCGAGGAGGAGGTGGTGTTCTTGGGCGGCGAAAGTGGCTGGAGGAGTTGATGGAAGGTGGATGGAAAACTACACCATTCCGAGGTCGGAGAAAAGGCGATGGTAGGACGCAGCTTTCTTGTCGAGGGAGAGGGGATAGGCGCGGGATGAGGATGGCATGCGGTATAGACGCATGGGGCGATTCTCAAAGAGGAACTCTGAATATTCCCCCGTAGTCGGAGCATTAGTTCCGAATGTTTTGCACAGGGTTTCGGTAGCCTTCTCTCCAGTCGTGACAATGGCTTTGCATTGAGGAATTTGCCTTAACAGAGCAGTAATGTCGCTAGGGGCAACGACTTCCAGGAACTTGTCGGAGGCGTTGTCTTTAAGGCGACGGACGGCTGTGGCGGTGTCGTACATCGCTATGCCGGTCTCGGTGCAGAAATCGACAATATCCTCCAGTTTGAACTTCTTGGCGGCAACGTCCACGAAACGGTTCTTGTCTCCGAAGAAAATAATGCCAAGAATCCGCCACATGTCGTTGATGAAGTTAGGGTAGTAGAACTCCATGCTCCAACGTTTGGGTTGAGGCGGAAAACTGCCGAGCATCAGCACTTTGGCATTAACTGGCAGGAACGGCTCGAAAGGATGCCACTCAACGGGAGGTAAAGAAGTCGCTTCGACAGGCTCAGTGACCGTCGAAGCGACCGGGTTAAGATTCTTCTGAATATTCATTACTTGGCGGCATCGGCGGAGCCTTCGACAAAGGCGACAATCTCACCTTTGGCGACCTTGTCACCCTGCTTGCCGAGAGTGGCCACGATTCGGCCGTCAACGGCAGGGACCAACTCCTCCATTCCGTAATATGTCTGCACGAAACCGATGCCCTTGCCGGCCTTGACCTCGGTCCCGGCTATCGGAGCGGCGGAATCGTCCTCCACATCGACCTGCCAGAGAAGCTGACCCTTGGCCGGAGCCTGGACAGGAACAGCGTGAGGATAACGTTTGGCATATTCATCGACATCGAACTTAGGCATCTCGACGACAGGACGTACCACTTCGATCGGGGCGTTGGCCTTGGCCTTGAGGTCGGCGAGCTCGGCGTTGAAGCGCTGCTTTGCGATCCCGCTCCTAAAGTCCCTGTACTGACGCTCGTGCATCGCGAACTCGAAGAGTTCCTCCTCGTCCTGGCCTTCGTCCCATCCCTCTTCCTTCATCATCTGGCGGAACTTAGGCAGCTCGTCCGGGTACATCTCCTGAGGGTCTCCGGTGTAGAATTCCAAGCCTTTCTGCTTGGCGAGATCCACAATCTCCGGAGCAAGTTCGCCAGGAAGGCGGCCCATCTTGCCGAGAATCATGTTCCAGGTGTCCTTGTCGATGGTTGTCCAACGAGGCTTGCCGTTCAGCAGGTTCAGCAGGTTCATCAGCGCCGTGTTCTTCGTGTACTGGCTGAACGGGGTCACGAGTGGCGGGTAGCCGAGACGCGGCCAGACATATTCAACCTCCTGGAACAGTTTGACCATCAATGTGTCAAGGCTGATCTCGGGACGGCCGTGAGCCCTCTCGGCGGCGTTGATCGCACCTTGGAAGCCCTTGAGGTCGGCCATCATCGAGCCCATCATTCCGCCCGGCAGACCGCAGCCGACGAGCAGAGAGCTCATCTTGGCGTTGGAAGGGTTGATCCAGTAGCCGAGGAAGTCATCGATGAACTTCTGCGTG
This sequence comes from Bacteroidales bacterium UBA1077, assembly GCA_002314195.1. Lineage (GTDB taxonomy): Bacteria > Bacteroidota > Bacteroidia > Bacteroidales > UBA932 > Cryptobacteroides. The sequence continues at coordinate 11,248 of DCCQ01000033.1, forward strand.
AGACGACGCACCTCCATGTAGGCGTCCATATTCAGATCCTTCACAATGAATCCGTCGGCCTTCAGCATCTCCCTGATCGTGATGACGTCCGGGTGGACCTTGCCCCATGAGAGCGGCTCCACGGCCACATCGAGGATGTCGGCTCCCGCGCGCGCCACCTCAAGCATTGATGCCGGGGAGAAGCCCGGGCCAGAGTGGCCGTGGTACTGGACAAGGATGTGAGGGTATTTCTTCTTGATGTCGCGGGTAAGCCGACCGAGGAAAGTTGGGCGCCCGATTCCCGCCATGTCCTTGAGGCAGATCTCGTCGGCTCCATATTCAACGACCTTGTTGACGATGCCAATATAATATTCAACGGTGTGGACAGGGGAGTTGGTGATGGAAAGCGCCACCTGCGAAACCATTCCGCCTTTCTTGGCGAACTCGACGGAGCGGCGCAGGTTCCTGTGGTCGTTCAGGCCGCAGAAGGAGCGGGAGATGTCGGTGCCCTGTTTTTTCTTCACCCTGAACATCAGCTCTCTGACATCGGCAGGAACGGGGTTCATTCTCAGTGCGTTAAGACCTCTTTCCAGCATGTGGGTCTGGATGCCGGCCTTGTGGAAAGGGGCTGTCCAGCGTCGTACCGCCACGTTAGGGTTCTCTCCGAAAAGAAGGTTTACCTGCTCGAACGCTCCTCCGTTGGTCTCGACACGGTCGAAGCAGCCCATATCAATGATGGCCGGGGCGACCTCCACAAGTTGGTCCACACGGGGAACGTACTTGCCGGATGATTGCCACATATCCCTGTAAACGAGGGAAAACTTGATTTCTCTTGCCATAATCTTATCGTAATTTACAGTTTACAAATATACTTATTTCTTATCTAAAATTATATTTTTGAAGAGGGTGGAATTTTGCTAACTTTGTAAGTTATGAAAAATGCGTTTCCGACAATAGCGATCATCATCCTCGTCGCCACAGCGGTGACGGGCTGCGACTTCTTCAGGAGGCTCGCCGGACGGCCTGACTCTGAATGGATTGAGGCTAAGGCTGAGTCTATCCGACAGGAAGAGGAGACCCTGCGTGTCCGTCAGGATTCGCTGGAAAAAGCACGTAAGGCCATTGCCGACTCGCTTGCCGCCGCTGACTCTGTTCGTCTTGCCAATCATCGTTATCGTTTCTGCATAATTCTGGGCTCCTTCTCCAGCAAAGAAAATGCCGAGCGGTACATCGAAGAGATAGAGGCGAAGGGGTACAAAGGGGAACTTCTCACTTTCAGGAACAGCACAGCCGTGGGTGTGTGCCCGACCGATGACGAGGCCCAGGCCAAGAAGTCGCTTGAGGATATTCAAAGGCAGGATTTTTGTCCAAAGGGCGCGTGGATTTTAGAAAGGAAACAATGATGAAAGGAAAAATCACGATCATTTCGGCCATCTGCGCCATCTTCGCCGCGATCATCCCGGCAAAAGCTCAGTTCATGAACGGACCATCGTATGCGGACTTGAACGACAGCGAGACTGTCAGGGCTATGAAGGAACACGTCTCTACCATCTCGGCGGCGGTCATGGAGGGGCGCAAGGCCGGCTCCGAGGGCGAGAGGATGACCGCTGAATATGTCACCGGAATATTCAAGAAATATGGTGTTGACGTGCTGTCCGGGAAGGATGGCGACGTGTTCGGCATCCGTCAGGAGAACGGCGACACCCTGACTTCACGCAATGTCATCGCTTTCATTCAGGGCGGAGACAAGGCGTTGAGGGATAAATATATAGTGATCGGCGCAAGGATGGACAACCTTGGAACGGACACGATGACGATAGACGGACGGACAGTAGACAGGACATATTATGGAGCCAATGGCAACGCCTCCGGACTCGCGATGATGCTTGAGCTGGCCAGAATGCTCCAGACCAACAGTCCGCTGCTGGGACGTTCGGTGTTGTTCGTGGCCTTCGGAGCCTCGATGCAGACTTACGCCGGCTCGTGGTATTTCTTGAACAGGGCGTTCTCGGATGTGGCGGACATAGACGCCATGATCAATCTGGATATGGTGGGTACCGGTGGTGACGGATTCTACGCCTACACCTCCTCCAACGCCGATATGAACGAGATTGTCAAGTCGATGGCCGGGCAGCTCCAGCCGATTCTTCCGACCCTGACGGCGCAGGAACCTTATCCTTCCGACCACAGGGCGTTCTACGACAAAGAAATCCCGTCAATCTACTTCACCACAGGACATTACCCTGAATATGGCACCGAGCGTGACACACAGTCTATCATTGACTACGACACGATGGAGAGGGAACTTGAATATGTCTATAACTACTCCGTGGCACTCATCAATGGTCCCAAACCGATATTCAACCCTTCCGACCTGTCTGGCCTGACGAGTGCGAACAACGGCAAGGATGCCGTAGTGCCTTACTATGATTGCGACTACAGGCCGTCGTTCCTTGGCAGCCGAGATCCGAGGGTCTTCCTTGAGAAGTGGGTATATACCTATATGAAATATCCTAAGGAAGCCGTTAAGGACGGAATCCAAGGACGTGTGCTTGTGGATTTCGTGATCGACGAGAAGGGCAAGGTTCGTGATGTGAAAGTGCTCAAAGGGGTGGATCCTCTTCTGGACGCCGAGGCCGTGAGGATCATCAGCGCGTCACCGGATTGGAAACCTGGCTGGCTGCGAGGCAAGAAAGTAAAGTCCAGAATGTCCCTCTACGTGGAGTTCCGCCTGGAGAAAAAAGGCAGTTTCGGGCTGAAAAAACATGATAATTAATAAACAACAGTAATAAAATGGACTACGATTTCAGGAAAATTGAGAAAAAGTGGCAGGCCTACTGGGCCCAGAACGGCACTTTCAAGACGAAGGAGGATCCTTCCAAACCGAAGTTCTATGTTCTGGACATGTTCCCTTATCCGTCAGGAGCTGGGCTGCATGTCGGCCATCCGCTGGGCTACATTGCCAGCGACATATATTCCCGCTACAAGAGACTCAAAGGTTTCAACGTGCTTCACCCGATGGGCTACGATGCTTTCGGCCTTCCCGCCGAGCAGTATGCGATCCAGACCGGACAGCACCCGGAGGTCACGACGGTGAACAACATCAACCGTTACCGTCAGCAGATGGACAGGATCGGCTTCTCCTACGATTGGAGCCGTGAGATCCGCACATGCGATCCGGCCTACTACAAGTGGACTCAGTGGGCTTTCCTGAAGATGTTCGGGTCTTGGTACGACAACGATGCTCAGAAGGCTCGCCCCATCGAGGACCTTATCGCCGCCTTCGAGAAAGGCGGAAGTGCTGCTGTCAATGCTGCATGTACTGAACACGAGCCATTTACAGCTGAGCAATGGCAGGCATATTCAGAGAAAGAAAAGTCTGACGCCTTGATGAACTACCGCATCGCCTATCAGGGAGAAACAGCTGTGAACTGGTGCGCCGGTCTTGGCACCGTGCTGGCCAACGACGAGGTGAAGGACGGACTTTCAGTCCGCGGCGGTTTCCCTGTCGAGCAGAAGAAGATGAAGCAGTGGCAGCTCAGAGTCTCAGCCTATGCAGGAAGGCTCCTCGAAGGTCTGGACAAGATTGACTGGACCGACTCCCTTAAGGAAATGCAGCGCAACTGGATCGGAAAGTCCAACGGTTGCGAGGCCGTGTTCAAGTGCTACAACGGTGAGACTGAGCACGACGTGACCATATTCACAACCCGCGCCGACACGATGTTCGGCGTGACATTTATGGTGCTGGCTCCAGAGAGCGACCTCGTTCCGCTTCTGACAACTCCGGAGCAGAAAGAGGCTGTGGATGAATATCTTGCCGCAGTCAAAAAAAAGACCGAACGCGAGAGGATAGCCCAGACAAAGACCGTCACCGGCGTGTTCAGCGGCTCCTACGGAGTGAACCCGATGACCGGCGACAGAGTTCCGATCTGGATCTCTGAATATGTTCTCGCAGGCTATGGCACAGGTGCCATCATGGCTGTTCCTGCCCACGATAGCCGCGACTATGCGTTCGCGAAGAAGTTCAATCTGCCGATAATTCCTCTGATCGAGGGCTGCGATGTCAGCGAGGAAAGCTTTGACGCCAAGGAGGGCAAGATGATCAATTCCGGATTCCTTAACGGGTTGGATGTCAAAGAGGCAATTCCTGCCGCCATTGAATATGTTGAGAAACAGGGCTTCGGCCACAGAAAGGTGAACTACCGTCTTCGTGACGCGATCTTCAGCCGTCAGAGGTACTGGGGCGAGCCGTTCCCGATCTACTACAAGGACGGCATCCCTACTCCGATCCCATTCGAGAAACTGCCTCTTAAACTGCCTGAGATCACCGAGTTCAAGCCTACTGAGAGCGGAGAGCCGCCTCTTGCAAGGGCAAAGGACTGGACCTACGATGGGTATCCTCTTGAGACCAGCACAATGCCTGGCTTCGCAGGATCCAGCGCCTACTATCTGCGCTACATGGATCCTCACGACAACGATGCTCTCGTTGACAGAAAAGTTGATGAATATTGGCGTGACGTGGATCTGTACATCGGTGGAACAGAGCATGCTACGGGGCATCTGATATATTCCCGCTTCTGGGACAAGTTCCTCTACGACCTTGGCTATGTCTGCGAGGACGAGCCGTTCCGCAAGCTGGTCAACCAGGGGATGATCCAGGGACGCTCAAACTTCGTCTATAGGATCGTGGGCACCAACAAGTTCGTGTCGCTCGGCCTCAAAGACCAGTACGAGACAACTGAGATTCACGTGGACATCAACATCGTCCACAACGACAAACTCGATCTGGAGGCGTTCAAGGCTTGGAGACCGGAGTTCGCCGATGCCGAGTTCATCCTTGAGAACGGTGAATATGTCTGCGGCTGGGCTGTGGAGAAGATGAGCAAGTCGATGTTCAACGTTGTCAATCCGGACAAGATTTGTGATGACTACGGTGCCGACACCCTTCGTCTTTACGAGATGTTCCTCGGGCCTCTTGAGCAGTCAAAGCCTTGGGACACAAAGGGTATCGATGGCGTGAACAGATTCCTGCGCAAGTTCTGGCGACTTTTCTTCGACGGGGACAACTGTCTCATCACCGATGAGAAGGCCACTCCAGCCGAACTCAAGGTTCTACACAAACTTATCGCGAAGGAACAGGACGATATCGAGCACTTCTCATTCAACACGACTGTCAGCGCGTTTATGATCGCTTTGAACGATCTGGTTGCCCTCAAGTGCCACAAGCGTGAGATTCTTGAGCCGCTGACTGTGATGCTGTCTCCGTTCACTCCGCACATCGCTGAGGAACTCTGGTCTGTGCTCGGCCACAGCGAGAGCATCACATTCGCTCATTTCCCTGAGTTCGACGCCGCCCTTGCCGCCGAGGACAACGTGACTTATCCGGTTTCTTTCAACGGCAAGATGCGTTTCACGGTTGAACTCCCTAAATCTCTTTCTCCTAAGGAGGTTGAGGCTCAGATCAGGGATATGGAACAGACTGTCAAGTACGTAGGCGGACAGAACATCGCGAAGGTGATTGTCGTGCCTGGCAAGATAGTGAACTTTGTATTGAAATAATCCATGACAATAGGCTCTTCGACAATCCTGAGGGGCGTTAAGGAATATCTCCTGATCACCCTCGGCATCGTCATCTACACAGTGGGGTGGGCGATATTTCTGACTCCTAACAATCTTATCGGAGGCGGAGTCTCCGGTATAAGCGCCATCATCCAGTACGCCACCGGCATCAAGATGGGCTACTCCTATTTTGTGATCAACACGGTGCTGCTGATAATCTCGGTTATCATCATCGGCCCGTCGTTCGGTGCGAAGACGGTGTATGCCATAATTCTTGCGTCTGTGTGTCTCAATGTGTTTCAAGCCATTATCCCAGAGACGATCATTCAGGACTTCGCACTGTCGAACGGGAAACTGATGTGTTCGATAATTGGAGGTTCTATGGCGGGAGTTGGAATTGGCATGTCCATCTCGCAGGGCGGAAGCACAGGAGGGACGGACATCATAGCAATGATCATCACGAAGTTCAGGAATATATCCCCTGGGCGCATCATATTGACAATAGATGTCTTCATCATCGCATCCTCGCTGCTGTTCCCTTCTTTCGGGGCAGATGGCCAGGCTATTCCTTTCGACGCCAAGTTCTCCATCGCTGTCTACGGCATGATCATCGTCACAGTCAACGGCTATGTTGTCGATTTGTATCTTTCTGGATCCAAGCAGAGTGTCCAGTTGTTCATCCTGTCAAGACAGTTTGAGGAGATCGCCGACATGATAGCAAATGATTTCCACAGGGGGGTGACCGTTCTGAACGGTGAAGGCTGGTACACCAAGAAACCGGCCTCTGTCCTGATGGTCATCACCAGAAAGACGGATTTGAATCTTCTGCTGAAGTCAATCAAGCGTGTGGATCCTGATGCCTTCCTGTCCATCTCTTCTGTGAGCGGTGTCTATGGCCAAGGTTTTGACTCGATAAAAGGTGCAAAGAAAAGTTAGTTTCTTATAAAGAAAAAATGATTTTTACTTCATACCCCCGGACAAACCTCCGTCCGGGGGCTTTTTATTGTTATCTTGTTAGGACTAACTATTGACCCAATGACGAGTTTAATCACATTCCTGATTCTCCTTGAGTTGTCCATATTAATGGTATATGATCTGAGAATAAACAGGGGCAACCGTTCCGAGAGGTATGCTCTACGCCTGATGTCATCGGCAGGAGGACTAGCCTTGATCCTGACCGAACTTGTTCTGCCCCGCCCGCTTGAATCTTCTGAAATGGTGGTCGATCTCTCCTTCGTCACAGCCATACTCGTGATGTGCCCGTGTTCGTTCGAGAAGCCGGACACATCATTGAAAGCGACTGTGTGCTTGTTGCTGTTCGATTTTCTCACCCTTTTGTGTTTCGGCTGCAAGCCTCCCGGCGCATTGGATTTCAGATGCCAGCGTGTCGTGTGCTCATTCGTGCCTATGCTCTTGTTCGTACTCTTATATTTCCTGTACATGGCCTATCGCCGGTTTTCAGGAATCAGGGCGATGTTCAGGAACACGGCGGTCTGGCACAATGTGGAGGAATATTCACGATTCCTCTATTCAATCGCCTTCATGGCGACAGGGATGCTTTTCTTGTCAGCCATGGTGTCCGCCGGACATATGAAAGGCATCCTCTCTGCGGTGTCCCTGATAATGTTTCTCGCGCTTTACGCCGTTCTGTACCTTCGGGCGATGACAGGCAGGACCTTTGTCCTTAAACCTGCCACCGAGAAGAGAATAAAAGACATCATCAAAGGTAACCTGAGGACATCATACATAGAGAAAGCCGAGGAGGACAGGAAGATGAACAACCTTTACAAGAGGGTTGTGATGTACATGGAGGAGAAAAGGCCTTATCTTGACCAGACTTTTGACATGACGAGCCTGGCTGATCTCATGTTCACGAACAAGTTGTATCTGTCAAAGACGATAAACATACTGTCCGGTCGCAATTTCAGGCAGTTCGTGAACTACTACAGAGTGCGGAGGGCGATGGAGTTGTTCAAGGAGGATCCAAGGCTGAAGATCGGAGAGGTCTCGGAAATGTCAGGATTCCACTCTTCCGTGTCTTTCAATATGTCGTTCAAGGTGAACACCGGAAAGACTCCTACAGAATGGCTTCAGGCCTATATTGAGGAACACGAAAAACAATGAGCGTCAAATCCTCCATGAAGAAGGTGGAGGGGCTATGATGTCCATCTCTTCCTTTTTGACCGGGTGCACGAATCTTATCTCATGTGAGTGCAGGCATATTCCTCCGTCCGGATTGGAGCGGGGCGCGCCATATTTCAAGTCGCCCTTGATGACGCATCCGATTCCGGCCAGCTGGCAGCGGATCTGATGATGCCTTCCCGTGAGCAAGTTAACCTCAATCAAGGAATATCTTTCAGTGTCTCTAAGATGGGAGTAGACTAGTTTCGCGAGCTTGGCTCCGGGAGTCTTCTCACCACCTCTGGCGATGAAGCTCTTGTTCATCTTTTCGTTGCGTACCAGCCAGTCGTCAAGTTCTGCTGACTCTTTTTCCGGAGCCTTGCAGCACAAAGCCCAGTAGGTCTTGTGAATGTTCCCGGACCGGAACATCTCGGAGAGTCTGGAAAGTGCCTTTGATGTCTTGGCAAAGATGGTTATGCCACTGACAGGCCTGTCAAGGCGATGCGGAATTCCGACATACACCTTGCCTGGCTTGTCATCTCTTTGGGCGATGAAGGCTTTCAGAGTCTCCGCGAGACACTCGTCCCCGGTCTTGTCCGCCTGGACAATCTCTCCCGACCTTTTGTTGAAGACAAGGATGTGATTGTCCTCGTAGAGGATTCTGGATTCCAGATCCTTGAACTCCTCTTCCTCCAGTCGTCTATATTCCATTATTCAATAGGTACCAATGCGAAACTGAGGGTTCCTCTGCAGCAAAGTTTGCCGCCCACTTCCAGTTTGGCGGAGCAGAAGAACAGATTGCCTCTTCTTTCGTCCAATGTGGCAGTCACCTCGCAAAGGTCTCCCGGCTTTACCGGATTCTTGAACCGGACCTTGTCCAGTCCGGCGTAGAGGGTGATGTGCCCGGGAATCTCATCCTTGACAAGAATCGCACAGCTCTGGGCCATGATCTCGCATTGGATCACACCTGGGACTATCGGATTTCCAGGGAAATGCCCCCTTGTGAAGAACTCGTCTTCCTTGATTCTGTATTGGGAGTGAGCCACACCGTTCTCATCGATGTGAGCCTCTTCGATAAGAAGCATAGGCTCGCGGTGTGGCAAGAATTGTTTGATTTCTTCCTTGTTCATATTCATCTTTATTTGAAGAATATTCCCGGATTAGTCCAGGCACTTTCTGAAAGCGACGCAGGCGTCATGGCCTCCGAATCCGAACGAGTCGGAGATTCCGAGCGTCAGGTCTGTCTTGACTGCCTTGTTAGGGGTGTAGTCAAGGTCGCACTCAGGATCCGGACTGTCCAAATTGATGGTAGGAGGGCAGATTCCGTCACGAAGCGCAAGAATTGTGGCTATGGCCTCAGCGGCTCCCGCTGCCCCGAACATATGTCCGGTCATGGATTTGATCGAGCTGATGTGGGCCTTGTAGGCGAAGTCACCGAGCGCGATCTTGTAGGCATGGGTCTCGGCGACATCATTCAGTCTCGTGCCTGTTCCGTGGGCGTTGATGTAGAGGTTGTCCTTCTCCTTGTCGAAACCGGCCTCCTCAAGGGCGAGTTCGATGCACTTCGCCTGGGTGGTTCCGTCCGGCCTCGGGGCTGTTGAATGGTAAGCATCGCAGGTGTTGCCGTAGCCGACCATCTCACCAAGAATCTGCGCTCCGCGAGCCTTTGCGTGTTCATATTCCTCAAGCACAAGGGCTGCGGAGCCGTCCGCCATGACGAATCCGGCGCGGTTGGCGTTGAACGGAAGCGACGCGTATTTAGGATTGGTGGCTCTAGAAAGGGCCTTGGCGTTGGCGAAGCCTACGATTCCGATAGGAATTGTGGCGTTCTCGCAGCCTCCGGTGATGATCGCGTCGGCATAACCGTTTCTGATGGCGCGGAAAGCCTCTCCCATAGCGTTCGTGGATGTGGCGCATGCGGTCACGATGTCAAGGCAAGGACCTTCGGCGTGGTGCATGATCGCGATATGTCCAGCCGCGATGTTGGAGATCATTGTCGGGATGAACAACGGTGAGATCCACTGGCCAGAAGGGTCCTCGATCATTTTGGCGATTTCCCTGTACTGGGTGGCGAATCCTCCGATTCCTGAACCAAAATAGACTCCGAGCCTGAATGGATCGATGTTTTGCCCTTCGCCCTGTGACACAAGACCGGCCTGCTTCATGGCCTGGTAGGCCGCTGCGACACCATACTGGGTGAAGAGGTCCTGCTTCCTGATGAAAGGCTTGTCCATTCCATAGTCCTCAGCCTTGAAGTCCTTGATGATTCCGGCGATTCCGACCGGCAGGTTGTCTGTCGGGAAAGCCTTGATGGACTCGATTCCACACACTCCGTCGCACAGATTATTCCAGAACGTGTTTACGTCATTTCCGACAGGGGAGATGACTCCCATTCCTGTTATAACTACTCTTTTATTCATGTTTTATCCTTTATCCTTATTTAATGTTATGTTAAGCCAGAAGTTCCGGAGCCCCGGCGAGCAGTTTCTCCGCTCCACCCATGAGGTCATCCACGATCTCCTTGGCGGTCTCTTTCTTCTTGATCATGCCTGCAACCTCTCCCGCGAGGAAACTTCCTCCAGAAAGATCTCCGTCAAAGACAGCCTTCCGCATCGAGCCGGTGCCGAATTTCAGCACTTCCTCCTTAGAAACCGCAGGATCATATTCCATCTTAAAGAATTTCTTTGCGAAAGGAGTTTTGAGACTACGAACCGCATCTCCAAGAGACTTACCTGTCACCATTGTGCTGACATCTGAGGCCGCTATCAGTCTGGCTTTGTAGTTTTCATGAATATGACATTCGTCAGCAATGAGGAACCTCGTTCCCACCTGAACTCCTTTCGCACCGAGCATGAAAGCAGCCGCGACACCTCTTCCGTCGAATATCCCACCTGCGGCAAGAACCGGAATATCGAGGGCATCAACCACTTGAGGTACAAGAGCCATTGTGTGAATATCCCCGATGTGTCCTCCAGATTCAGCTCCTTCCGCCACAACAGCTGTGGCTCCTAGCTCCTGCATCTTGAGGGCGTAGGCGACGGAAGCCACGACAGGGATCACCTTGATTCCTGCGGCTTTCCATTTCTCCATGTAAGCGGCAGGAGACCCTGCTCCTGTCGTCACAATCTTGATCCCCTCTTCGATGATCATGTCCGCAACCTCGCCGGCGTTCGGAGCCTGAAGCATAATGTTGACACCGAATGGTTTGTCCGTCAAGGTTTTGCATTTACGGATTTCTTCTCTGACGGCTTCCGTACCGAAGTTTATGGATGAGATCAAACCAAGTCCGCCAGCGTTTGAGACAGCAGCGGCCAGTTTCGCGTCAGCGATCCAGGCCATGCCACCCTGAAAGATAGGACGCTCGATTCCGAGCAAGTCACATATTACACTTTTTATCATATTGCTGCAAATATACTAATTAATGTTCAGATTACCACTCTACTACGGCAGCTCCGGAGAGCAATCCGGCACCAAAGGCACTAAATACGAGAATATCCCCCTTTTTGAACATTCCTTTTCTGTTGCACTCGTCCAAGAGAATAGGGCATGATGCCGAAGATGAATTACCGTGGTCGGTGATGTTGACCGGGAACTTCTCCACCGGTTGGCCCATGTACTTGATGATGGAGTCGATGATCCTTTGGTTGGCCTGGTGAATCATAAAGTAGGATACCTCGCTCTTGTCAATCCCGACCTCGTCCAGGAGACCCTTCACGCCGTCTGTACAGGCCTTGACCGCGAACTTGAAGACCTCGCGTCCTTTCATCTGCATGGGAACGCTTTCCTCTTCCTTAGTGATGTAGGGAGTCTCGTTCAACTTTATTGTCTCCCAGATTTCGTCCTTGGACGGCTCTGAGCCCAGTTTCGTGCCTTTGATGTTGTCGCCTTCAGACAGCACCACCGCTCCGGCTCCATCGCCGAAAAGCACGCAGGTGCTTCTGTCTTTCCATGAGACCATCCTTGTCGGCTCTTCCACGCAGGCGATGACCGCATTCCTGATTTTGCCGGCCTTGTAGTAGGCCTCGGCCATATCCAGGGCGTAGACAAATCCCGGACAGGCGCAGTTGATGTCGAACATCGGGCACTTCAGCCCCAGCTTCTCTCCTATGATGCAGCTGATGCTTGGGGTCACATATTCAGAAACGACGTTTGAGACAATGAAGAGATCGATGTCCTCAGCCTTGAGGCCGGACATGTCCAAGGCATTGCGGACTGCTTCGGCTCCGAGGTCTTCCAGACATTCGTCGGAGATGACATGCCTTGATTTTATTCCGGTGCGGGGATAGATCCACTCGTCGCTTGTGTCCAGAAATTCTGAAAGCATCTCGTTGGTCACGACCTTTTTTGGAAGCGCGCTTCCTGTTCCGATGATTCTCATAAATTCACTTTGTTATAAATTCAAGCAAAATTATGAATATGCCTGAACCGTCCAAAAAGAAAGTGGTGAATAGCCCTTTTGAGTAGCGTCTGGCGCGATTTTGTGGTGATTTCGCGAGATTTGTGGCGAATCTCAGGCTTTTGATAATTCCAAAAAGTGTTATATTTGCCATGTAAAAAGGAAAACAGGATGGGCTTTTTCAACAATCCTCTGCCCGGCTATCTGCGTGGCAAGAATCAACTTATATACACCGTGACATTCACGGCGTTGTTCTCCATCGTATTCCTTTTGGTCAGCCTCCCGTTCTCGCACAACAGCTGGATGGCGCTCGGGAACTCAAGGTTCTTCGTTTTCACGGTACTCTTCGCTCTCGGTTCGCTGATGATCGTGATTCTCAGCAAGTTCATCATGTACAAGACCCGGAACAAAATAAAAATGAATTTTCTGGGCTACATAACGTGGTGCGTCTGTGAGGTTCTCGTGATCTGCCTGGCATATTCATTCATCACAGTGCCGATCACAGGCATAGGCTGGGATCAGTTTCCTAAGACTTTGGGTAATGCTCTGCTGTACGGAAATACTTCACTGATAATTCCTTACATTCTTGCCGGAATGTACTATGCCATCCAGGACAAGAACCAGATCATCCGACTGATGAACTACGGCAATGTTGTTTCGGATGAGGCTGTGCCGATCTCGCAGCTGGAGAAGATCACGCTTTTCGACAACAGCGGTGACCTGAAACTCTGCGTCAGCGCGTCCAACCTTTATTATATAGAGTCCGATGACAACTACATCGTGGTCTGGTACACCGACAGCAAGGGCGACCTGAAGCGCTATATGCTCCGCTGCCGCCTGAAGACCGTCGAGGAAAGCTTCCGAGGCAGCAGCCTTGTGCGTTGCCACAGAAAGTACATCGTGAATATGGACAAGGTCAAGGTTCTGCGCAAGGAAAAGGACGGCTATGAACTGGATCTTGACAACGACGCGATTGCTCCGATTCCGATCACGAAGACATATTCAGAAAACGTCCTGAGCCGTTTCAATAACACCTCAGGACGCCGTATGCAGTGATATTCGCGCTATTATTCGCTGAGTTTGTTCAGTGCGAGTTCGACGAGGGCGCGCACCTGCGGCTTGTAGTCCGGGTTGCTGCTCTTGAGGTAGCGGTTGGCGATGGCGCAGCAGATTGTGCCGGCCTCGTGTCCGAGGTGCCTTGCCATTCCGGCGACAGCCGAGCTCTCCATCTCGAAATTCGTGATTCTGTAGTCGCCGAAGCGGAACGACTCGAAGTCCTTCAGCATGTCCGGCATCGCAAGACCTTGTCTGACGACTCTGCCCTGAGGCCCGTAAAATCCTGAGGCTGAGATGGTCATTCCCTTTACCGAACAGTCCTCGAATTTTTTGATCAGCTTTTCGCTGGCCTTGACAAAATAAGGTGAGGGAAGGTTCTTGTTCCAGTGGGTGTGCTTCTTGAAAGCCTCCTCCATCTCAAGGTTTGAGACCTCGTCCCTGTTGGCGTACCAGTTCATCAGCCCATCGCAGCCCACAGAGTAGTGGGAGAAGATCGCCGAGCCGAGCGGAATGTCCGCCTGCACGGCTCCGCAGGTCCCGATCCTGAGGATTGTCAAAGTGCGGTGTTCCTTTTTCGGCTCTCGTGTGGTGAAGTCCACATTGGCCAGAGCGTCCAGCTCCGTCATCACGATGTCGATGTTGTCCGTTCCGATTCCGGTTGACAGCACGGTGATTCTCCTGCCGTTGTACTTGCCGGTTGTGGAGACGAACTCTCTTGACTGGTGACGGAACTCGATGTCGGTGAGGAATCCGGCGACCATGTCAACCCTTCCCGGATCTCCGACGAGGATGACGATGTCGGCCAGCTCTTCCGGTTTCAGATGGATGTGGAACGCCGATCCGTCATCGTTGATGATAAATTCAGATTCTGCTATTCTCATAATATGAATTTTAATGTATAGTAATCCTGAAAGATTACCGAATTGTCTTTTTAGCGCTTACTTATGCTGCCAAATATAAGAATATTCAACGGAATTAACTATTTTTGTAAAATATGTGGCAAAGACTTCAAACTTTATACCTGTGCATGGCCACAGGTCTCATAGCGGCGCTTTTCTTCAGCGTCAAGGCATTCACGCTTGGTCCCGGCGGGATTCATGCCGTGGAATTGACCTACGTCAAGTACACTCCGTACCTTATCCTTCTGATTCTGATCACAATCCTTCAGCTGCTGGCAGTGTTCACGTTCAACACACGGGTCTTCCAGATGCGCACGGCCGTGCTTTCGGCCATCCTGATGATCGCTCTTCAGGCTTGGATCGGGGTGGATTATTTCACGGCTGACAAGGAATGGATATTCAAGTTCACCGCAGTGTTCCCGCTCGTCGCCGCGATTCTGAATTTCATCGCCGCGAGGTACATTCTCAGGGACCAGCTTCTTGTTGAAAGTGTGTCTCACCTCCGCTCCCGGAAGAAGAATCATAAGATCTAAGAAGCTGTTTTGATTTG
>DCCQ01000033.1:25960-30800 GCA_002314195.1 Bacteroidales bacterium UBA1077
TAAGGCACAGGATCATAACCGCTGCCGCCCCACGGGTTGCAGCGAAGGATTCTCCAGACGGTCAGAAACAAACCCTTGATCGGACCCCACTTCTTGAACGCCTCGATGGCGTAGGTGGAGCACGATGGCTCGAACCGGCAGGTTTTGGGAATATATGGGCCGATGCAGGTGCGGTAGAACCAGATCAACGCCAGAAACGGCGCGATGCACACTTTTCTGATCCTTTGCCTCCAAGGAGGAATATTCCCGCTAGGCTTCATGTCCGGCTATCTTTTGAAGAACTGCGGCGACCTGCTCCCGTACGGCGGCATATTCCAAGACCTCTTTTGTGTTATAAAGGAACAGTATAGAATATCCTTTCGGAGGGAGAATGACCTTTTGTGTTCTATAGGCTTCCCGAAGCCGGCGTTTCAGGAGGTTGCGTTTGACGGCTCTCTTGAACAGACGTTTCGGGACTGAGACGATGATGGAATTCGGCTGTGACAGAATCCCATCATCGTTTGCCTCGTCATTTTTAATGAAACAGTATTTTAGACCGGACGTGAACCCCCAGCGGCCCCGTGACATCAGAGCCGAAATCTTCGACTTCCCGTGAAGCCGTTCGGATTTCGGTAGAGTGAACATCCTGCTACTTGTGGGCTTCGAGGTAAAGTTCTATCGCTTTGGCCACAGACGGAGCCTCCGGTGTCGGAGCCTGGATCTCAATCTTGAGGCCGGCCTCTTCCATTGCCTTCACGATGGATTTCCCGTAAGCCACGAATTTGATGTCTCCCTGCTGGAACTCCGGAAAGTTCTCGTAGAGGGATTTGATGTCGTAAGGATTGTAGAAGACGATCATGTCGTAGTCCGTAAGGTTCAGACCCTTAAGATCCTGAGGCACGGACTTGACGAACACGGCTGTCTTGTAATCAAGCTTATGGGCCTCCATGAGGTTCGTCAAAGGAGAACTATTGCTTGAATCGGATTGGGTCACAAGGAACTTCTCGCCCTTGTGCTTGGAACCGATCTGCTCTATGATTGAATCAGGGGTGCCGTTTCCGTAGAATATCTTGCGCTTGCGGTAGACGATATGCTTCTGGAGGTACATGGCGACCGCCTCGGTGGTGCAGAAATACTTCATCGTCTCCGGAACTTTAACCCTCAGTTCTTCGCACAGACCATAGAACGCATCAATAGTATGGCGGGACGAGAAAATGATTGCGGTGTAATCCAGAATGTTTATTCTCTGCACCCGGAACTCCCGTGAAGAGAGGGGCTCGATGAGAAAGAACTGCTTGAATGTGATGTCAACGCCGTATTTCTCTTTCAGGGCGACGTATGGAGCGTCGTTGAGAGGCGCGCGCTGTGAGATCAAAATCTTCTTTATTGCCATATTCTTGTTTTCTAATTCGGCCTCCGGTGAAGCTACAGCAACTTGGCTGAAAGCACCAGGACGGTGGTCGGAAGTAATTCAAGGCCGCAAAGATACAAAAATGTTGTGAAAGGATTGCAAGCCGACGCGAAAATCTGTCCCCGCCTGAAGATGTGGACAATGTAAGTCGCGGCGATGATGTACAGGAGTATGGTGCGCGTAAGTTCCTTGTTTCCAACCGTTGCGTTGAGAATCGCTCCGACAGGGAACACAATCAGGAAAAGGATGATCATGTAATTGTAAAAGGCATGATTGGCAGCCATGAACGCTTTTGTCCTGTAGGATCCCATCTCGAGCTGCCAGTTCAGGAAGAACCTCAGCAGCAGATATGCCAGCATGGTGCCGGAAAAGGCGGCCAATCCCAAGGCGGGAGGGAGTGTGTCCATGTAGTCAGGATGGTAAAGGCCGTGTGAATATGCCACCATGCAGAATGGCACGAACAAGACGATTGCAATCCAGTTGCGGCTGCCGCTCAGCTGAAGGCTGTCCTCAAGGTCAACGTTGCCTTTCCAACGGAGCAGACAATCGCCAAGCGCTGGCAGAATTTTCAGGAAACTTCTGACGCTCAGCAGGAAAATGAATGTGAATATGACCGCGAGGCCACAGAAAACAGGATCGTCGATCATGGGATGGTCAGTTGCCTCTTTTAGCGTTGTAGCCCATATTCCTGAGCAGTCCCGTGACTTTGTCACGCAGGTCACCCTGGATGGTGATCTTTCCGTCTTTGGCCGAGCCGCCTACTCCGCATTTCACTTTCAAGGCTTTGCCAAGCTCCGCCAGATCCTCCTGCCTGCCCACGAACCCACTTACCAGTGTCACCTGCTTTCCGCCTCTGTTCCTTCTGTCGATGGTGACCGTAAGCCGCTGCTTGGAAGGATCAAGGGTATCCTCCTCAGGGTTTTCCTCCTTGGCGTAGTTGAAATTCGGGTCGGTCGAATAGACGACACCGAGCCTTTGCTTCCAATCGTTATCGGGTTTCATGATATTCGTTGTTATATTTTTGCAAAGATAGCGAATCCTTTTGTATCTTTGTCTGCTTATCGGCTTGATTCGGCCGATTTAGGAACATAGTTAGTTTATGGACATTAAGAAATTCAAACTGTGGAACAAGGTGACGGCGTTGGCGGTTCTCGCCATCTCGGCTTTCACCTATCTTTCCACCATTGAGCCGACCGCTTCCTTCTGGGACTGCGGAGAGTTCATCGCGTCATCGTACAAGCTTGAGGTCGGACACCCGCCGGGAAACCCGGTCTTCCAGCTCATCGCAAGGCTCTTCACCATGTTCACCGGCCCGGACAAGGCCGCTGTGATGGTGAACTCGATGAGCGCGATCTGCTCGGCCCTCACGATATTCTTTCTTTACCTCACCATTGTCTTCCTTGTCAAAAGGGTGATCGTGCCGAAACGTGACGGCGAAGACGTGACAGGGGAATATTCCTTGGGACAGGCCATCGCCATCTTCGGCAGCGGCGCTGTCGGCGCCTTGGCGTATTGCTTCTCGGACACATTCTGGTTCTCGGCGGTCGAGGGCGAGGTCTATGCCATGTCGTCCCTGTTCACGGCCATGGTCGTCTGGGCGATGACAAAGTGGTACGAGGAGACCGACCGCAGGTACGCCAGCCGCTGGATAGTGCTGATCTCGTTCCTGATGGGGCTCTCCATCGGAGTCCACCTGCTGAACCTGCTGGCGATTCCGATGCTGGTCTATATGTACTACTTCAAGATGAGGGAGGACAAGCCATATTCATTCTGGGAATATGTCAAGATCATGGCCATCTCGGTGGTGATCCTCGGATTCATCCTCTTCTTCATGGTCCCTTACATCCCGAAGACCGCGGCCTATTTCGACCTGTTCTTCGTGAACACTCTCGGGCTCCCGTACAACTCCGGAGCCGCCTTCTTCATCGTGGCTCTACTTACGGCCTGCTTCTGGGGGCTTTTCAAGACCCTCAAGACGGAGAAGGTGTTCTGGAACACGGCATTGCTTTGCTTCACCACGATCGTGATCGGGTTCTCTGTGTTCAGTATCGTGATCATCCGCTCCTGCGCCAAGACTCCTACCAACGAGTACCAGCCGGACAACGCCTTTACCCTTGTGCGTTACCTTTCGCGTGAGCAGTACGGCTCCACTCCGTTGCTTTACGGCCAGTACTACGGCTCTCCTTACGAGCTTGAGCAGAAGTCCTACTGGGCACCGCTGGACGGCAAGTACAAGAAGGCCCCGAGTCCTGTTGACGTGAAGTACGACCGTGCCGGAAAGATGCTGTTCCCGAGAATGTACAGCAACGACGAGAGACACATAAAGTTCTACGAATCCTACACCAACGGCAAGGGAACCCCTGTCCCCGGTGCCCAGTACAAAAAACCGACACAAGGAGCCAATCTGTCATATTTCTTTGACTTCCAGTTAGGTTGGATGTACTGGAGGTATTTTATGTGGAACTTCGTGGGTCGTCAGAACGAGATCCATTCACCTTCTTCCGATCTGTTCACCGGCAACTGGGAGAGCGGAATCCCGTTCATAGACAAGATTCACCTGGGCGACCAGAGCAACGCTCCGCAGTGGCTTCAGGACAATCCCGGCAAGAACCACTATTTCTTCCTGCCGCTCCTTTTGGGACTCATCGGTCTGTGCTTCCAGTTCGACAAGGACCGCAGGGGATGTTGGCTGACGTTCCTGCTGTTCTTCATGACCGGAATCGCGATTGTCCTCTATCTGAACCAGGCTCCATATCAGGTTCGTGAGAGGGACTATGCCTATGCCGGCTCGTTCTACGCGTTCGCCATCTGGATAGGGTTTGCGGTCGCGGCGATATATTCATGGATAGCGTCCGCTTTGAAGGAGAAACATACCGTGGCTGTGGCCGCCGTGGCTTCCGTCGCCTGCCTTTTCGTTCCCGCGCTGATGGCGGAGGAAAACTGGGATGACCACGACAGAAGCAACCGCTACACTGCCGTCGAGGTTGCTAAGAACTATCTTAACTCTGTGGGCGAAAATGGGTTGCTCATCACTCACGGCGATAATGACACCTTCCCTCTTTGGTACGCCCAGGAGGTTGAGAGTTTCAGGAATGATGTGAGAATATGCAATACCTCCCTTCTTGGAACGGACTGGTACATTGACCAGATGAGGTACGCCATCAACAACTCCGCGCCTCTGAACCTTTCTATCGGACAGGAACAGTACCTTTACGGGACCAACGAGTGGATTCCGATCGAGGACAAGCGTGGACAGGCGCTGCTGCTGTCGGATTGCGTCACCGTCTTCAAGCATCCTGACGCCAAACTGGTCTATCAGGATGGCCGCAAGATGGACTACTGGGTTTCCAGAAAGATGATCATTCCGGTCAACAAGGAGAACTGCCTTAAGAGCGGAATCGTGAGCGAGAAGTTCGCGGACCAGATTCCGGACTCCATCGTCATCGAGAT
>DCCQ01000150.1:0-13847 GCA_002314195.1 Bacteroidales bacterium UBA1077
TTCATTGTGAGATAGTGGCGGCGGAGTGGCTCGGGGAATTTCTCGATGGAGTAACGGAGCATGGTGCGAGGCATCGAGGTGGCATATTCATCAAGGAAGGCCTCAAGGCGATGGCTGTCGCGCTTTCCGGCTTCGCGCAGCATCCAGCCCACAGCTTTGTGCATAAGGTCGTGCTTATGGCCCATCAACTTGACAGCCAATGCGTAAGTGTTATCGAACTCGCCGTTTCGGATGAGAGTCAGTGTGGAGACGATGGCGATTCTTTGCTCCCATAATGAGCGGCTGTCTGCCAAGGAATATAACAGTCCCCGCTCCTCCGGATGCTTGGCAAGGTACCCTCCGATGATGGTCGGGGCTGTCAGATCCACCAAGTCCCAGTTGTTGATTCCGGCGGTGTGCGCCAGATAGAAGTCCACGATTTCTTTTGGAACGGATTTCCGGCATTGGAGCACAAGAATCAAAAGGGCGCAAAGCCGCACCTCATGCCACAGTGATCCAAGAAGTTCCTCGATTTCTGCCAGGGAAGCGAATGTGTTCTTTTTCGCTACCTCCCTCACATCCGGAACGACCACACCAAGGAAACGGTCACCTTCACCGTATTCGCCGGCACCGCACTTGAAGAACCGAGGAAGCACCATCCGCTTTTCCTCGGAATGAAGCGCCTCCAATTCCGTAGTCACTCTTTCGGCAAACTTTCCCGAATTTGAACTGAAGTCATTCGCGGCTATTGTTCCCATGTCACCGAGTGTCATCATCATGTTGAAATATTTCTGAATATTGGTGCAAGATTTCAGTGCGGCGGGATTATGTTATACGTAGCCCCGCTGCTTTATTTAGACTTAAACTACTCTTTGCAGAGCATTATCTGCTGGATGAGGTGATCGGTTGACTGCATCCCGAGCGAGCCGATACGGCCGAGATTCCTGATGGTTTTCTCGATGTCCCTGTCGATGATCCCGTCGGTCTCCTTGATGCAGGTCCCTCTCAGGGCCAGGACACATGACTGGACTGCGCAGGCCACTCCGGAGGCAACTTTCATGGCGCACCCGACCTTGGCACCGTCACAGACCATCCCGGTTATGTTGCCGATCATATTCTTTATCGCCGAACAGACCTGCTCGTAGTTTCCTCCACGAAGGAACACGATTCCGCAGGCAGAACCGGTCGAGGCGATCACGCAGCCGCACAGGGCAGATAATTTTCCGAGATATCCTTTGATGTGGATCGCGACCAGATTGCTGAGAATCAGGGCTCTGGCCAGCCGCTCGTCATCGACATCGTATTTCAGCGCATAGGCTATGACAGGCATGCTCACAGTGATGCCCTGGTTTCCGCTGCCGGAGTTGCTCATCGCCGGAAGCTTGCATCCAGCCATCCTCGCGTCCGAGGCGGCTGCTGTCATCCCCATCGCGAAGCTGATGAAATCGTCTCCGAAGACCTCCTGCTGATTCTCACGGATGGCCTTGCCGACATTGAGACCGTAGTCGCCGTTCAAGCCTTCACGTGCGAGTGCGAGATTCAGGTCCCTGTCCGCCAGAATGAATTTGATGTCCTCGAATGCTGCGCTTTGGGCGAATGAATATATTTCCTTGACAGTCAGATTGTAATCCAATGTACATTTGACTGGTGTTGTTTCCCCGTCACTGCCTTTCCTGAAGTCCGAGACGGTGGCGTCAAATCCTGTCTCCACAATCCTGTCGTGATCGTCCTCGATGACCGCCCAAGCCTTGTGCCCGGCAGAAGTCACCGCGACTTTGACGTATAGCATCTTAGGACTGGCCGCGACCTTGATTCGCACATTGCCTTCGTCAACCAGTCCTTTGGCTGCTTCCACGTCCTTGTCTGTCAGATCTTTAAGGACTTCGAGGTCATACTCGCTCCTTCCGCAGACCGCTCCGAGCGCCGAGGCTATGTAGAGGCCGACCATTCCGGTTCCAGGGATTCCGACCCCCATGCCATTTTTAAGAATATTCCCGCTTACATCCACGTCAAGTTCATATTCAGAGAGTGCGGGGACTTCTGTTTTCAGGATTTCCGTGGCTTTGGCGGCGGCCAGCGCGACAGCGATAGGTTCAGTGCAACCTAACGCCGGCTTGACTTCCTTGTGCAGGAGTTCGATGAATTCGGATTCTCTTGGAGTCATAACTGGTTATTTGTCAAGATATTTCATTATGTCCTTAATCAAGGTTTCCAGACAGGCCTCTTCCTTGATGACCTCAATCGGGAAGCCTATGCAGACAGTTCTGTAGCCTTCTCCCTCGAAACAGGTTCCGGCTGATATTTCAGTGTCGCTGTAGCGCAGGAAAGACTGGGCCTTGTCCGATGCCGGCACGATTCCATCAGGAGTCTCTACGCAGTAAATGAACGGGTTGCGATCTTTATGAAACTGAATTTCCGGTGTGCCGATGGTGATGGCCCCGTTATCCTTCGCTTTCACAGTGGCATTGCGGCTGGCGTAGTTGGTCATCCACCTGTAGCCGAGGGTTTTCTCCACGAATTCCTTGGTCGAAGCGGTGTAGACGCTGTCCTTGTGGACAGGGTAGATTCCGTCCCAGACATCGGTGCCGATGTTCGCTCCTGAGACGAGCACGTTCCCGCCATCAGCGGTGTAGCGCTTGATAGCATGCTGCAGACCGGTAGGGAACACCTGAAATCTGTCCGCTACCTTGCCGGTGCCGACAACTGTGGTTATCTGCTTCCCGCAGATGAGATCCAGAGCCACATCGCTTTGTGCCAAAGTCCTGTCTGTCGAGAATGCCGCCACGCTTGACGAGTGGAACGCATATCCGGCCGCCATCAGAGCCTTGCCGTGAATCCCGCAATAGTCGAACGTGTTGCCGGCGAAGACTTTTCCGGCCTCGTCGGTCCATGTTGCCCCGAATCCAGGGTTGTCATCATCCAGCCAAGGCAGATTGCGGCGGAACTGGTACTGAGGACCTATGAAATTGATTTCCCTTACGTATGGCACACCAGCGTCAAGGTCTGCGTTGAATCCCGCATATTCCGGAGAGTCGAACCATGCCGGCGCGGAGACTCTGGTGAAGTTGTTGACAACCAAGACACTCTTGCCGTTGCCTGATTCAGGGATACCTACGCTGAGAGTCTCGGAAGGGAAACTCTTGCCGCCATCGTTGAATGCTGTTATGCGGTAGCTGTAGATGTGCCCCGGAGTGATGGAGACTTCAGTCGTGATTTCGTTTCCGGAGATTTTGACGCCATCCAGAACACGGCCGCTGTCAAACGCTCCATCATCAATTCTTGTCTGAAGAATATATCCGGTAGGGATTGCCGTAGCCTCAAGAGAATCAACAGTGGCTTTCCAGCTCAGTCTCACAGAACCGGAATCAGTGAATGAAGATGCGAAGGAATTGACCGGAAGCGGCTGGACGGCATATTCGCACCCATAGCGTGCGCTAAGGTATTTCAGCATGCCCTTGTAGACAGCGCGGCTGACCGTGAAACGGAACGAAGGATCAAGCCCGAATTTCATGTCGGCGAAATTCTGGTGGGAAAGAAGCTCAAGCAGCATCGCCGGAACAGTGGCCGTGCGCGATTCGCTGTAAGAACGGTCCCACAGACCTCTTCTGCTCCATTCCGGATTGAACTTCCTGCGTATGTCGTTCACGATTTCTGTCTGCACAAAGTCCGCGTACATCCTCTGCTGAAGCCTGCCCTCCCCGTTGGCGAACTTGTCGCTCCCGTCGCACATCAAGGTGTAGATTGATAGTGTTCCTATGATCGAATCGTTCGGAGTGGTTCCAGCGTCGGTGTGGAACGCGAATGAAAGGTCTATCGGAATGTTCAGACCTTCAGCCTTTGGGTTGGTCCTTGACCCGCCTGACATCCATCCTACCCACGCTCCGCGGTCGCCGAAGTCGGATGTGTAGTCGTTGTCGTGTTTGCTCAGGATTGTGGAATCGACTCCGGCCCATTGCATCCAGTAGAGCGCCCCTTCCGTGAAAGACGGCATTCTGGAGGTGAGATATTCATTGGTAGGTTGACTTTTAAGGCCTCTTGCTATCTTGCCCATGCCGCCGCCGAAACGCACCGCGTCCGCTGTTATCACGGCATTTCCCGGGACATCATAGCCTTTGGCCACACTGTTGTCCAGGATGACGCACCCGTCAGTTCCTTTGTCAAATTCGAAAGTGCCGAGGTAAATCCACGTTCCTCCTCCCATCCTTTGGTTGACGATGAACTCACTGTCGCCTCCAAGATGCCGGACTGTGTAATGGGCGCACGGTGTGCTGTGCGGAAGAGTCTTGTAGGAAATGTAGACTGAATATTCCCCACGCTCGGGAATGTCAGGAGTCCAGCGCGCCTCTGCTGCCTTGTCCTTTCTATGCTCCGCACACTCGGCTTGACGGGCCGTTCCCATCCGGAATGGATTCTCCAACAATGAATATGCAGCCTTGGCATCCGCGAACCCCACCCCGGCATCAGACCAAGTGCCTGCCTCTGAATATCTTCCCTCGATTCTTACACCTTCTCCCCGTCCTTCCTCGAATGCCGGGTCATTGTCCGCGATGACCTCATTGGTCTGCGGATCCCTCTCACGCGGAGTCATCACATAGGCTCCAGCGTTCTCCAACATCGGAATAAGGAACGGGAGCACATAACTCTGTGTGTACATGTCCTCGACGGTCTGGAACATCGGCGCGCGCTGCCATTCCCACCGGTCTGTTTTCTCCTCGAAGTACCGTCCGTGACTCTGCCATAGAGCGATGTTGCGCCCGGCCAGTCCTTTTATGAAGTCAGGTTCCCCGACAGGGGTCACAAACGGATGGACATTGCGGAAATCTTTTGTCCTGAATTTGTTATCTATTGGCGAGCCATCGCTGTTTATCTGTGGCACAGCGTAGGATTCCAGCCTGTTTTTCCCTATGAACAGATTGCCGACATCGTACTTTGAACATGATTCCGGCATCAGGCCGACGAGCGTCTTTCTCAGCCACTCCACATCTTTTGCCCGCCAGGGGAAGTCCCCCATGCCCGGCGTGAAATAGAAGTCCATAGAGTAGCCCCTTCTGACCACTTTGTTGGCCTTGACGACCGCCGAAACACCTGTCCTTCCCACCATCAATGTCTGAAGAGAATCGATCATGTTCTTGAAATCTTTGACAGTCTGGGCACAAATGCTTCCGGACAATGAGCAGATAACGGTGATTGTCGCTAATATTCTTTTGAACATGCCTGTTTTCCGAGTTTATTGATGTACAAGTCTATTATCAGAATGATTACAGATGATATGGCAAGGGAAATGGTGTCCGCCGCAAAGTCTAGGACATCGCCGCTTCGGTAGTCGGTGAATGATTGGCCAATCTCAGTCCCGGCAGCGATCAGGCAACCGGCCAGAAAGACTATTCCGACGACGGAGGTTGACCGTTGCTGTTTTTTTCCGCGGAAAGCTAAATAGCAAAGGAAAGGAAATGGGAAAAACATCAGGAAGTGCACTATCTTGTCCATCGGGATATCAAGAAATGTGTCGGCACCGATTTCAGGAAGGTCACTGAAATGCCCGAAACAGCAATAGGTTACCGCCCCCAGATAGATCAAAAACAGCAGAAATCCCAGGATGTTTCTCTTTTTCATGGTCTTGTCCCTATTTCAAAATCAGTTCTCCAAAGAATTCAGGCCTGTGAAAATCCGGTTTAGGAGTCTTGATCGGATTCCAACTCAAGAAGTGTGGATGTCCGGTGAGGTCTCCACATTTGTAAAAGTTGCCGCGAAGGCTGACCGGCAGGTTATCTCTGTCGATTCCTATCAACTCGAACGGAATCAGCATCGCCACAGTCCAGCTGAAGATCCTGTCATTGATGTTTACGGCCTTGCGCTCCAATGAACTGTGCCTGATGACACTTGCCAGAAGCTCCGGCTGGATGAGGGTCTTGTTGATCCGGCTTGTCCTTTTTGAAGCCAGCAGGGATCCGATGCAGGTCAATTCGAAATTGTAGTACGTCCCGTCGTACGGATCCGTGACAAAGAACTCGCAGCAGCTGTCTTCCCAGCTGTTTCCGTTGTCTTCCAGGGCCGTGGCGCGGAGATCAAGCCCGCGCACGTGGAACATCACCGCGAGGTGGGTTCTTGTACGGGCGATCGATCCGTTGCAGTCAGGAATGTACGGAGCGTCCTTCGGCCAGTTGCATTCGCAGACTGCGAACTTTGACGCACCCTTTTCCATCGCAAGGTCAAGCTCTTGCATATTCATAGTTTCCAGCCCTTCCAACAGAGGGACCCTTATTTGTCTGACAACGTTTTTCATTTCCTTCCTTGAATATATTCATTCAGGCTATAGCGCCTGCATGTCGTTGAGTTTCTTGTAATAGCCGTTCAGTGCCAACAGCTCATCGTGTCTGCCGCGCTCCACAATGTGCCCCTCGTCCATGACGATGATTTCGTCGGCGTTGCGGATTGTCGAAAGCCTGTGGGCGATTGCGATCGTGGTCCTTGTGGACATCAGACGGTCCAGAGCCTCCTGCACGATCTTCTCGGATTCGGTGTCAAGAGAAGCAGTGGCCTCGTCCAGAATCAGGATAGGAGGGTTCTTCAGGATAGCCCTGGCTATACTGATTCTCTGGCGTTGTCCGCCGGAGAGTTTCACTCCTCTGTCTCCGATGTTGAAATCGTAGCCGCCTTCCTTCTCCATGATGAAATCGTGGGCGTTGGCGATCTTCGCCGCCTCGATCACGCTTTCCATCGTGGCGTTCTCCACTCCAAATGCTATGTTGTTGAAAATAGTGTCGTTGAACAGGATGGATTCCTGGTTTACATTTCCGATGAGACTTCTCAGATCGGCTATCCTGACATCCTTGATGTTGATTCCGTCAATCGTGATGGCTCCTCCAGTCGGATCATAGAACCTCGGAATCAGATCCACAAGGGTGGACTTCCCGGCTCCAGAAGCGCCCACGATGGCGATTGTCTTGCCCTTTGGAATGTCCAGACTCACATCGTCAAGGATCATCCTGTGCCCGTCCGGATAGCGGAAATTCACGTGGTCGAATGACAATTTGTCATTGAATCCCTTCAAGGCTTTTGGTTCCTTTGGTTCCACGATGTCGTTCTCCGCGTCCAGAATCTTGTTGATTCTCTCCATGGAGGCCATGCCTTTAGGAATGGCGTACCCTGCCTTGGCGAAATCCTTGATAGGGTTGATGATGCTGTACAGTATCACCATATAATAAATGAATATAGGAGCGTCGATGGTCGATTTCCCTCCTAGTATCAGGGTGCCTCCGAACCAGAGCACGATCATGATCAGCACAGTTCCGAGGAACTCGCTCATCGGGTGGGCGAGGGACTGGCGGATTGTAACCTTGTTGTTCTTCCTTCTCATGGCCTCGGTGACGTTGTCGAATCTGTCCGACATCTTTTTCTCCGCGATGAATGCCTTGATGATGCGAAGTCCTCCGAGAGTTTCCTCCACCTGAGCCATCACGTCGCTCCAAAGCTGCTGGACTTCAAGCGATTTCCTTTTCAGGTTCTTTCCCACGACTCCCATCACCCACATCATCAGAGGTGCGAACAGTATCGTGAACGCGGTCATCTGCCAACTGATCACCAGCAGGGCGGCGAAATAGAAGAAAATCAAGATCGGGTTCTTGATGAGTATCTCGATGGATCCTGTGATTGAGTTCTCGACCTCCTGGACATCGCCGCTCATCCTGGCTATGATGTCACCTTTCTTCTCCTCGGAGAAAAATCCGAGTGGGAGGGCGAGGATCTTGTTGTAGATGTCCATTCTGATGTTCTTCACGACACCGGTTCTGATCGGCACCATCACTGCCGAAGAACCGAAGTAGCAGGCAGTTTTGAGGGCTGTCATCACGACAAGGAATATGCACAGCATCAACAGCACGGTGGAAGCTCCTACAGTGGAGATCTGTTGTTCAAGCTGCCAGTAAACATTGGCCATCGCCGCATCCCCAAGGTCCTTGAACGGCATCTGCCAAACCTCGTCCCACGGGGTGAATGAATATACCGTCTCGTTGATCTTGAACAGGATGCGCAGGATCGGCACGATGATGGCGAACGAGAAGATGTTGAACACCGCCGACAGGATATTCAGAATTATCGAGCCGACGAGATATTTCTTGAACGGAGCGACGTAGCGCTTGATCATTGACCAGAATTCTTTCATTGTCAGAGTACTTTTTCCAACCAGTGGAAGATTAGGAATATTCTTTTACGTAAAACATCATAGTCCAGCGTGTCCGCGGTGTCGCCGGTCTTGTTTGTCAGCATTGTGATTCCAGATGTGAACACCACGCAGGTCAGACCGTTCTGAACAAAGATCTTCTGGTCTCCGAACCTGCTGTGGAACATCTCGGTGAAGCTCTTGCTTCCGTAATAGCTTGTGGCGATGTCCAACCCGAGCCCCTTGCCTTCATTGGCTCTAGTGAGGTCGAATGTGTACTGTCCGCCGCTGAGCATGATGAGGAAATCCTTCCTGTCCTTGTGGATAGGGGCAAGGGTGCTGCCAAGGATGTCAAGAACCACCGTGGAGTGAATCCTGTCAATCGTGATGGTCTCCCCGTTGACCGGATCCTTGAGGTTCCCGTTCTTGATGTCCTCCATAAGGGCTTCGGCTCCGGCTGAGTTTTGTTCCTTGGCATCTGTGGCGACAAAGATCAGATTCTTCCCGTACGAGCGTCCCAACTGCTTCATCCTGTTGAACATCTCCGCGACACTCAGCATGGCCGCGACACCGGAGGCATTGTTGTCGGCTCCTGGATAGAAGTTCCCGTCGATGATTCCGTGGCTGTCGTAGTGGGCGCAGACGATGACGTACATCTCTTTGGAAGCCTCCCTCTTTCCAGGCAGGAATCCGAGGATGTTGCGCCCGACCACATCGCCTACCTTGAAGGAGCGGCTCCATGTACCGCCGAAAGGTGTAAGCCCGGCGCTTTCGTAACGCCTTGAGATCCAGAGCGCGACTTCAGCCGCTCCTCTTGATCCGGTCGCCCTTCCCTTGAAGGTCGTGTCGGTCAGGAATTCCACCTGCATCCTTATGTTGTCAGAAGTTATCACTTTCTCCGCGTTTGTACCGGAGGGCACCATTCTGACGCTAGTATGCTGCGCGTATGCCTCCACGGTGGCTACCGCGAGGATTATGAATATGAAAATTTTACTTAAAATCGTCTTCAAGGCACGATAAATGTTTATCTTTGCAAACGACAAAATTAGAAATTTTAGGGATGCTAAAAAAATAATTTGCCTCAGAACCGGCAATTTATTTTTTGAATATTCCTGTTTTAAAGCAAAATATGTTTGTATGAAAAGGTCAGTGCTGTCTCTGTTTATCCTCTTGTGCTCCGCTTTGGTCTCCAACGCGCAGTACGACAAGGACGTGTTCAACTTCAGAGGCCGCGCCGCCCTTTCGGAAGGAAAATATTCGGAGGCCATAGGCAATTTCAACGTGCTTGCCCGTTTGGATTCGACAGATTGCTGGACCTTCTTCTACAGGGGAATCGCCAAGTACAACCTTGGAGACCTCCGTGGCGCGCAGGCCGATTTCAACACATCCGTGCGCCTCAATCCCGTATTTACCAACGGTTATCATTTCAGAGCCATCACCCTCAGCCGTTTCGGAAAGTACGATGAGGCTTTGAAGGATCTTGACCGTGCGATGGAACTGCGTCCCGGGCTCAACGGATTGTATTTCAGCAGGGGAGTGACATATTTCCTGGCCCAGCAGTTCGACAATGCCGTGTCGGATTTCGACCGCTACATCCGGAAGGATCCGAAGGATCCGTCCGCATATCTGAACAGAGGCGCTTCATACCTGTTCCTTGGTGACACGACCAAGGCCTTGGAGGACTACAACAGGGCGATAAAGCTGGATCGTTTCGATCCCGAGGGTTACATCAGACGCGGGCGTGTCTATGCGTTGAGGAAGGATTATAAGGATGCCATCGCAGACATGGACAAGGCCATCGGTCTGGACACGACCAACACTTTCGCTTATTTCAACAGGGCGTTGATGTACTACGACCAGAACAACTACAACGCCGCGATGGGTGACCTGAACAGGGTTTTGAGGGACGAGCCGGGCAATGCGCTGACCCTTTACAACCGAAGCCTGATCAACGCTCAGGTCGGGAATATGGACGACGCGCTCGCTGATATGGATCACGTCATCAACATCAATCCAGAGAACGTGCTCGCGTACTACAACCGCGCCTCTTTCTTTGTTCAGATGGGACGTTGGCTTGACGCTTTGGACGACTATGACAAGGCCATCGAACTGTACCCTGATTTTGCCAAGGCCTACCTGAACCGCTCCTATGTCAAGAATATGCTTGGCCGTACCAAGTCCTCGAAACAGGACTATGACATCGCCCAGAAGAAGGTTCAGGAATATCGCGCGAAGAACGCCACGGACGAGGGATCGTTTGCCGACACTACCAAGAAATACAGTTCCCTGATCGCTTTGGACGCCGATTTCGCCAAGAAGGATTTCGACAACGAACTTCTGCAGAACAGGGACATCAACATCCGTCTGAAGCCGCTCTACAAGTTCAGTCTGGCGACTCAGCGTGACAACCAGAATTTTGCCCTCAAGCATCGTTACGAGAATCCTTTGATCGACAAGTTCATCTCGGATTCTCCGATCGTCATGACAGTGTCCAATTCGGATTCCCTTGCAAAGCCTGAGTTCGCTCACGGAATCGACGCATCGCTTTACGGTGATTCCTATCTGGCCGCAGGCGATCCTAAATCTCTGACAGACGCTGACAGGGCTTTCATCAAAGGCCTTTACGACGTGCAGTCAAAGCAGTTCACATCGGCGTTGAACCAGTTCGACGCGGCGGTGAACGCTGACAGCAAGGGACAATATTCAGAATATTACAAAGCGTTCTATCATTTGAACAGAGGAGTGCTCCGCGCCGAGATGATCGACTTCATCTCGTCCATCGAGAACAATGTCCAGACATTGACCATGGACGACAAAGGGACCACCAGAGCCCGCGTGCGAGACCAGGTGAGCCGGACGTATGACTATTCGGAGGCCATTGAGGACATGCTCGCGGCTGACAGAATCCTGCCGGGAGTCCCTTACGTCTATTTCAACCTCGGCAATCTCTATTGTCTGTCCTCCAAGTTCGTTGAGTCCGTGGACAACTACACGAAGGCTATCAACATCTATCCTTACATGGGAGATGCCTACTACAACAGAGGTTTGGTTCTCATCTATTTGAAAGACAAGGAGAAAGGATGCATAGACCTTTCACGCGCCGGTGAACTTGGCGTTGGGGATGCCTACAGCGTGATCTCGAAATATTGTGAGGAGGAGAAGAAGTGATGTTGAAGTTTCTAAGCCTTTCCAGCGGCAGCTGTGGCAACTGTTATTTCCTTTCGGACGGCAAGTCCGGTCTTCTTATCGATGCCGGTGTCAGCCAAAGACGTCTGAAAAAGACTTTGATGGAACACGGCCTTGATGCGGATTCGTTTCAGGCTGTGCTGGTCACACATGATCATCTGGATCACATCCGTCATCTCGGATCATACTGCAAGCACTTGGAAAAGCCGGTCTATGCGACAGCTGAGCTTCATGAGGCACTTGCTCATCACACGTTCACAAAGGATTACATATCGGATTACCGTTGTGTGCTCCCAGACGAGGGACCAGTCAGGATCATGCTCCGAAGCGACATTCCCGAAGAGGAGCTTCCGCTCGTCAGTCATTTTATCGTGCCTCACGACGCCACCCAGACGGTTGGCTATTATATTGAATGGTCAGGAGTCAGTTTCTTCCTGATGACCGACGCCGGCAGGGTGACCGATGAGGCCATTGAATATGCCCGCAAGTCTGACGCTGTGGTTTTCGAGTCGAACTACGATTCCGGAATGCTCATAGGCGGCCCTTACACCCATGAGCTTAAGATGCGAATATGCCGAGGAAACGGTCACCTGAGCAATGACGAGTGCGCCTCCGCCATCCTCCGTTTCTGGCATCCCGGCCTGAAGAACCTCTTCCTCTGCCACCTCAGCGAGAACAACAACACCCCGTCCCTCGCGTTCGAATCAGCCGCAGAAGCCCTCCGCTCAATCCGTGTTGACGCCAGCCTAACCGCCAAAGACATCACCAACCTCCAGACCCTCCCACGCACCCACGCCTCACAGATGTTTATGTTGTGAATCGCATGTTAGCCTGATGAGTGAATTTGCCGGTTCATGACACTGAGCCTCCTTTGTACAAATTCGTGCGCAAAAACCTTCTGTTCACGCACAGCCTGACATTCGGAGGTCCTTCGTGAGTGTGGAGTCCGTTATCACTCACGGGATGTCGGCTTGATACATTTCGTGAGTGGAAAACTCGATTTTACGCACAGAATGTCGGTTCGATACCTTTGGTGAGTGAATATGTCCGTTTGGCGCACGGTATAAAGCAAGTTACTTGATCGCTTTGTAATATATTGGAGTATAGCCTCCGTCTTCATTGAATATCCCGACGAGGTCGCGGAGGAGAAGGTCCGGGCGGACCACGCCGCTTTCCCAGAAATCGTTGCCGCCTTTGGCGTTGAGGCGCTTGTTGTCGTTCCAGACAGCGTTGGCAGAGACATCTCGTCTGCATACTTCAAGGTTATATCCTTGCTTGTTGTCGTTCCTGACAGCGTTGGCAGAGACAGCGTCAGAGCTGTCTTTGTCTGAACAATAGCCTCTTGCTGTGGCGTTCCCTTGAATATTCCTGAGGAAGTCTTCGAACAGAGGGTTGACAGAAAGAAGCTGCTCCAACGTCCGGCACCAGCCGACATTCATCCAAAGATCCGCTTCCTTTGACAATGAATATGCCGCCTCGACTGAGATCAGACCCGATACAGAACTTCCGGCCTTGGCTCCGAGAATCTCTCCGCCAGCGTCCTTGAACAGAGTAGTGAGGTAACTTTCCTGACCGGGAACGAACCATTGATCCTTGTACGGGATGTTGACCAGGATCTTTCTCGACTTTAGAGCCTTCATTCCTGTTTCACCGGACTCGTGTTCTGCCTCGCGGGCATTCAATCTGTTTTTATCAGACGTATCGTTTGTCCTCAAACTGCTTCGGACTGAATCCCGCATGGAAATGTAGTTACAAGAGACGACCTCCAGCACCGAGTCCGCGGTGGCCATATTCCCTGTCAATGCTCCGAAAAGACGTACGTAGGCCGCTCTGGCGAGAGGGTGCCGCTCCAGATGCTCGTTGACAATGAAAGTCTTGATTCCCAGCGATTCAAGCTTTGAAAGGAACTGCGATTTGACGGGGGAGACTGAATATGTCAGGAGCAGGTCAGGCTTCAATGCCATAATCTTCTCGTAGTCAGGGCTTGCGTCATAGCCGATGTCCGTCACGGTTCCGTTGCCCAGACCAGCGGTCACGGAGGAGTCGCAGACATATTCACCGCCCGACACCCCGACAATCACCGAGTCCGCCCCGATCGCATCCAAAAATCCTATGTAAGAAGTGCTCATCACGATCAACCGGTTCAGCGGCTTGCTGATTTCCAACGTGTCCCGGCTTCCGTCAAACGGCGAGACGGAGATCAGTGAATATCCTCCCTCAGGGAGCGTTTCTATATTCATGAATAATGGCTCGCACTCATTGGATGCTGCCATTTCGCCACTGTTCCGCGCGCAGCCGCAGACACTTGCCGCAAGCATTGCCGCAGTGAAAATATATTCGTAGATTTTCATACTGTCGCAAATTTAATGGATTTTTGCTATCTTCGAAGTCTGTTCCTTGGAATTTTGCTTGCTCAGCGTCAAGGTAGAGGAAGTCTGAATATTCAGGCATCGGTTTTCTTGTGGCAGGCGAGTGAGAAACTGAGAAGCTGTTTTGATTTGTTTGTTTGAAGTTTTGAGAGTGA
>DCCQ01000150.1:13925-29252 GCA_002314195.1 Bacteroidales bacterium UBA1077
TTCACCTCAAAGAACATTTCAAACAAATCAAAACAGTTTCTGAGAGCATATTACAGATTATTTGTGACATTATGGGAAAATATAACTTTGACGAGATGACGCAAAGACGCGGCACGAACTGCGTCAAGTGGGATGCCGAGAGCCCTGTAGGGCCGATTTCGGAGGATGTGATTCCGCTTTGGGTGGCTGACATGGACTTCAAGGTGGCTCCAGAGATAGTTGACGTGCTGAAAAACCGTGTCGATCAGGAGATTTTCGGGTACACCCACGTGCCAGATTCCTACTACGATGCCGCCATCAACTGGTGGGAGCGTCGCAGAGGGTGGCACACCGAAAAGGACTGGTACCTCTACATTCCGGGAGTCGTTCCGGCTATGTCGGTGGTTGTCAAGGCTTTGACGCAGTATGAAATAGTAGACGGCGAGGTGGTCGAGAAGCCGGACCGTGGTCGTGGACCTCATGGAGAACTGCCTAAGATGATCATCCAGAGTCCGGCGTACAATTGCTTTTTCTCCACTGCGAAGAACAATCTGTGCGAACTCTCGGTCAACAAGCTGATCTACGACACGGAAGGGGATCAGGCCACATGGTACATTGATTTCGAGGACCTTGAGAGGCGGGCTGCTGACCCGATGGCCAAGGTGCTTCTGTTCTGTAACCCTCACAACCCTTGCGGACGTGTCTGGCCTCGCGAGGATCTGGAAAAGGTGGCCGACATCTGTCGCAGGAACGGGGTGATCGTCATCAGCGACGAGATCCATTGCGAATTGGAAATGCCTGGCTATCACTTCACTCCGATGGCCTCGCTCTCGCAAGCCTCTCAAGACAACACCGTCACGATGAACTCTCCGAGCAAGTCGTTCAACATCGCTGGTCTCGGAATCTCCAACATCATCACGAACAATCCGGAATGGAAGAAGATCATCGACAGGGTCATCAACATCAACGAGCTTTGTGATGTGAATCCTTTCGGAGTCCTTGCCCTTCAGGCAGCCTACAACGAGGGCGAGCCTTGGCTCAAGGATCTTAATGAATATCTTTACGGCAACTATCGCACACTGCTCTCGTTCTTCGAGGAGAACCTTCCGGAATTCCCTGTCAGCAAGTTGGAGGGAACCTACCTTGTCTGGGTTGATGTAAGTGCTTTGAACATGTCAGCGAACGACATCGAGAACAGTCTGCTTCTCAATGAGAAAGTTTGGATCAACTCTGGAGTCATGTACGGCCTCGACGGCTTCATGCGCATCAACATCGCCTGCCCTCGCGCCCGCCTTCAGCAAGGTCTTGAGCGCATTGCAGCCGGTTTCCACCGCCTGATGGCATAACTTGCAACTGTACTTCATTATGAAATGATCGGTCGCGGAGCTTCTCTAAGCGATACAGTGCTAACATGCAGCCGAAAAAATGCAAAAGCCAAATTTTGCACGTTACCAAAATTCGACTTTTGATTTTTCGGCTGCTCTTGTGTTTATATCGTTTAGAAAATTATCTGAAAATCAAGGACTTTGTCGTACCCTAAGATGCCGGTGACGTGTGTGCTGGCAGCGGGGCGGGCTGCCAGCGGCAGGCGGGGTGCAAGCTCAATGGCGATTAGGTCACCGGTGCGGATGTAGAGCAACTGCGTGGCTTCCACAAGAGCGTCTTCAATCATATTCAGAGATGGGTGTCCGAAAGTGAAAATCTCAACTCCATTTCTGAACAGGCTGAATCGGCCATCCCCTTCCAGCCTTTGCGGCGGAAATGTTGGTGCGGGCAGGAAAGATGTGTGGTCCAGACAAATTGCTTGGGCGTAACCTTCGGGAGAGCCGTCCAACATATTCTCGGGGTATAGGAGCACTCCGTAACCGACGCTGTCGTAGTACCTTGAGGCAAACTTCCTCCCGACGCTGCGGCCAGGCTTCAGGACACGAGCGAAAAGAACCGGGGAATATGTCAACACATCCACGAACTCTGGAGGGTAGAAATCCTCGTTGTCCTTTTCCCACGTTGTGTCCGGACGCACAGTGATATGCCCGGATGATGTCTTTACTATTATATTCATGGAACAGGATTCCGCAAAAGGAGGAAGCCCTAGAAGAGCTTGCCGCCGTTGAATTTGTTCTTGAGCATCTCAGCCGCACTGGTCAGTGCCTCACCCTCAAGCGGTTTGCTGAGTTCGGCTTCCCTGGCTTTAGCCGCCTCTTTCTTCTCTTTGTCGAACTGCTCCTTCAACCGTGCGAACTGACGTTTCGTGTCCATCGTGAACTCGCCGTTCTCAATCCATGCGAAATAGGCAGGCTCGGTCTCATAGACCTCACGGGCGGTTCTGCCTTTGTGCTTCCCGAAACTGATCGTAGGCTCGTCGTTCTTTCCAAGAATAAGTCTTCCGGCATAGTCCACGGTGCGGGGGCGACCGGCGACTCCTGACAGGAACTCAACATCATTCTTCAGCACCTGTTCGTGGTACTTGGTCGGGGTCTGGTACATGTCCAGCTGTCCCTTGAGCACCTCGTAGGTGGCCATCGTGTCGGCTTCGGCCGAGTGGGCGTTCTCGAAGTCCTCTCCGCCGCAGTAGAAGCGGTAGGCGGCCTTTAGGTTGCGCGGCTCCATATAATGGTAGATCGTCTGCACATCAATCATCTGCTTGGAATGCAGGTCGATGTCCGTGGCCTCAAGGGTCGCCTGGGCTTTCGTCTTGTTCTCCGGAGTGTTCCTTGGGTCGGAAAGTCTGCGAAGGCAGTAGGCACGGACCCTCTCAAGTTCCTCGGACAGCATCGGAAGGTCGAATTTTGTGGAATTATACCCGGCCAGGTCACTGTCCCTGAGCCACTCTACAACCTCCGGGGCAATCTCTATGAATTTCTTCTCTCCTGCGACATCCTCATCCTTTATTCCGTTCACCTGACTTGCTTCCGGATTGATGGGATGCTGTTTACGAAGAGAGTAATCCCACGGACAAACCCTCCATGTCTTGACCTCGTGATGTCCATCTGGAAACACTTTGACAAAACTGAGCTCAACAATGCAGTCATTAACGATATTAAGGCCTGTGCTCTCGATGTCGAAGAAAAGCAAAGGTCTTTTAAGTGAAAGTTCCATAGCCCTGATCCTTGAATGTTAAACCATGATAGGCATCAGGATTCCGCAAATCTTTCCGCTCTCCTCATCGTCCTCCGACGGGATGATCAGAGCGGCCCTGCGCGCGTCCGCAAACTTCATCACGACTGTCTCGCAGCTCATGTTGGCGAGTATTTCGGTGAGGAATGTGGACTTGAACCCTATGGAGAGCTCGTCGCCGCTGTAGTCGCAGTTGATCTTCTCATAGGCCGCGATTGCGAAACCCAGATCCTGGGCCGTGATCTCCATCTGTCCGGGCTTCAGATCCAGCTTGATGTGGTTGGATGCCTTGTTGGCGCAGACCGCGACGCGTCTAACCGTGTTCAGGAACATCGCCCTGTCGATCTTCAGCACGCTTGAGTTGTTCTGAGGGATGACATCACGGTACTTAGGATACTTCCCGACAATCAGCCTGCAGACCATGGTTGTCTTTCCGAATGTGAAAAGAACCGTGCTTGAGTCGAACGCGATCTCGACAGTTCCGTCTTCCTTTCCGAGAATGGATTTCAGCACTGCCGCCGGTTTCTTGTGCAGGATGAACGAGCACTTCTCCGGAGTCTTGACCTCCTTGGCCGTGTAGCAGATGAGCTTGTGTGAGTCCGAAGCCACCAATGTGGTCGATTCAGGACTGAAGTCAAAGAATATTCCGTTCATCGCCGGCCTTATCTCGTCATCGGCTGTCGCGTAGATCGTGCTGTTGATGCCTTCGATCAGGCTGTCGGCCGGGAACTCGATTTTTTCCGCATCCTCGCTCGTTCCCTTGATTTCAGGATAATCCTCCGCAGGGAAGAAAGGAAGCACTGAGTTTCCGCTGGCCCATTTGCACTCTATGGAACTGTCGCTTGCTGTGCTGATGGCCACGGGCTGGTCAGGAAGTTCCTTGAGTAAGTCGATGATGTGCCTTGCCGGAACGGCGATCCTGCCTTCTTCCTCGGTGGTGTCAACCTCGATATCGGTTCTGAGTGTGAGTTCGGAATCCGAGGCTGTCACCTCAAGGATGTTGCCTTTGAGGTCAAACAGGAAATTTTCCAGAATCGGAAGCGCGGACTTGGCCGGGATGGCCTTTGAGATGTCCATCAACCCTTTCAGGAGCTCTGTGCTCGATACGTTGAATTTCATATTCGTAGTGTTTTTTAATTTCTAAGTCATTCCGGCCGTCGGAGTGACTGCGGCCGTGAAAGGCAAATATACAAATATTCCCTTAATATTATGGCATCATATTTGATTTTTTGCCTTGGGTTTCGGAGGTCCGCTCCGGCAACCATTAATGTGTAATTGATAATTTAAATTAATATGTCTGAAATGAAAAAAGGTTTAGTAACAGTGGTGCTGTCAGTATTGTTCAGCGTGCTGGCGGCATACGGTGTCGTCAAGGCGGCAACCGTGGACGAGGGAGACAAAGTGACAAGGACAGAGAATGGAACGGTCACTAAGACTGTCAATCTGGCACAGTCTGACTATCCTGATCTGACCTATGCCGCCGAGGCGGCTGTCGAGGCGGTTGTCTATGTAGAGGTGACTGTCACTCAACAGTATCAAATGTCGGATCCGTTCTTCCGTTTCTTTTTCGGTGATGAAGGGCCTCAGACAAGGGAGCAGCAGGGAAGCGGTTCAGGTGTGATAATCCGTCCTGACGGCTATATCGTGACCAACAACCATGTTGTGGCCAACGCCACCAAGGTTCAGGTCACTCTGAACAACAACAAGACTTATGAGGCCAAGGTCATCGGTACCGACCCTGCCACGGATGTGGCCTTGATAAAGATTGACGCTCAGGGACTTCCGACACTTCCATTCGGAGATTCCGACCAGCTGAGGCTTGGAGAGTGGGTTCTGGCTGTCGGCAGCCCTCTCGGCTACCAGCTCAGGTCCACCATCACAGCCGGTATCGTCAGTGCGAAAGGACGTTCCATGGCGCATGATCCAAGGGAGAACAACGGCGGCATCCAGATTGAGTCGTTCATCCAGACCGACGCGGCGGTCAACCCTGGCAACTCCGGCGGAGCGCTTGTCAACAAGACTGGCGAACTGGTCGGCATCAACACAGCCATTGTTTCGCAGACGGGGGCATATTCGGGATATTCATTCGCTGTGCCTGTCAACATCGTGAAAAAGATTGTCAGTGACCTTATTGACTTTGGCTCAGTGAAGAGAGCTGTTCTCGGGATCTCGATGTCAGACCTTAACGAAGGCCTCGCCAAGGTTCTGAAATACGATTCAGTTGATGATATGTTGAAAAAAATGAAACTTTCTTCTCCGGAAGGCGTATATATCAGAGAGGTTGCCAAAGGCAGTTCCGCCGACAAGGCCGGAATCAAGGAAGGCGATGTGATCGTGGCGATTGACGGAACCGATGTGAAGAGTGGCTCCGCTGTTCAGGTCAAGGTCAATTCCTTCCACCCTGGCGACAAGGCCAAGGTGAAGGTCATCCGTGACGGCAAGGAGAAGGAACTTGAGGTCACGTTCCAGGGCAGCAGCACTGAGAACGGTACTGTTGTGGGAGACGGCGAGATCGCTTTCTTCGGAACTACGCTGAAAGAGGCTTCAAAGGAGACCCTTGAGAAGTACGGTCTGAAGAAAGGAGTCGAGATCACATCCGTAGGAAGCGGCAAGATGCTTGAGGCCGGAGCTTCAGAGGGAATGATCATCACCTATGTCAACGATCAGCCGGTCGGCACACCTCAGGATGTTTTGAACATCGCCAAGTCCGCAAAGAGGGCGGTTTACATCGAGGGTGTGACAGCCAACGGTAGAAAGGCCTTCTTCGGATTCAGTAAAGAGTAGTTGATGAAGGTTACCAGGTAGTGTTTCCCTGACGGAAACGGCTCCGCGCCTTCCGTCAGGGAAATTTGTGTATTACAAGATATATGAGGCAATTAAAGATTACAAAATCAATCACCAACCGTGAGAGCGCCTCTCTGGACAAGTATCTCCAGGAGATAGGACGTGAGGAGTTGGTGTCACCGGAAGAGGAAGTGGAACTTTCGCAGAGGATCCGCAAGGGTGACCAGAAAGCCCTTGAGAAACTCACAAGAGCCAACCTTAGGTTCGTTGTTTCTGTTGCGAAGCAGTATCAGAACCAGGGACTAAGCCTTCCGGACTTGATCAATGAGGGAAACCTCGGACTGATCAAGGCTGCAGAGAAATTCGATGAGACGAGAGGTTTCAAGTTCATTTCATACGCCGTGTGGTGGATTCGTCAGTCGATCCTTCAGGCTCTTGCCGAGCAGTCCAGGATCGTCAGACTTCCGCTCAACCAGGTAGGTTCCCTGAACAAGATCAACAAGGCGCTGTCACAGTTCGAGCAGAAGAACGAGAGAAGCCCATCAAATGAGGAACTTTCCGAGATGATTGACATCCCTCAGGACAAGATTTCCGACACCCTCAGGGTCTCAGGAAGACACGTGTCCGTGGACGCACCGTTTGTTGAGGGCGAGGACAACAGTCTTCTGGACGTGATTCCGAACGACGATTCACCTATGGCCGACAGAGGTCTGGTGAACGAGTCGCTCAGCACCGAGATCGAGAGGTCCCTCCAGATCCTGACGACCCGTGAGCGTGAGATCATCAAGTCGTTCTTCGGAATCGGCTGCCAGGAGATGACCCTTGAGGAGATCGGCGAGAGGCTCGACCTTACAAGGGAAAGAGTCCGTCAGATCAAGGAGAAGGCGATCCGCAAGCTCAAGAAACCATCCGCAAGCAAACTTCTTAAAACCTATCTTGGTTAATGACTCCGGAACTTTTCATCGCCTCGAAGGCTTCAGAAGCCATCAAGGCACTCTATAACGCTGACATCGTACCATCGGCTCTCCAGGTCTCAGTCACCCGTAAGGAATTCACCGGTGATTTCACATTGGTCGTTTTCCCACTCCTGCGCCTGTCTCACTCCACCCCGGAGAACACGGGCTACGCCATCGGAGAGTGGCTCAAGACCAACGTGCCTGAGATCTCTGAATATAACTGTGTTAAGGGTTTCCTTAACCTGCTGTTCTCCAATCTGTTCTGGAACGAACTTTTCGGAGAGATCGTTGCGGACAAGAATTTCGGTGATCTGCCGAAGACCGGCAAGAACATCATGGTCGAGTTTTCCTCACCGAACACCAACAAGCCTCTTCACCTCGGCCACATCAGGAACAACCTGCTCGGTGATTCTGTCTCAAGGCTTTTGAAGGCAAGCGGCAACAACGTGATCAAGACCACCCTTGTCAACGATAGGGGAGTGCACATCTGCAAGTCGATGCTCGCTTGGCTCAAGGTCGGCAACGGAGCAACCCCGGAATCGACCGGAATCAAGGGCGACCACCTTGTCGGTGATATGTACGTGGCTTTCAATGACATCTACAAGAAGGAAGTGGAGGATTTGATTGCCGGAGGAATGGACGAGGAAACCGCCAAGAAAGAGGCCCCTTGTCTGAAGGAGGCCCACGAGATGCTTCAGAAGTGGGAGGCCGGCGACAAGGAGGTCCGTGACCTTTGGGCCAAGATGAACAGCTGGGTCCTCAAAGGATTCGACGAGTCCTACAAGGCTCTCGGAATCACTTTCGACAAGGTTTACTATGAGTCCCAGACCTATTTGCTCGGAAAGGAGCTGGTGCGGAAGGGATTGGACATGGGCGTGTTCGTTAAGGATCCAGACGGCTCCGTATGGTGTGATCTCACTGCCGATGGACTTGACAGGAAACTGCTCATCCGCTCTGACGGCACTTCGGTCTACATTACCCAGGACCTCGGAACTGCCGAGAGGCGTTTCGCCGAATATCATCTGGACTCGCACGTCTATGTGGTCGGCAACGAGCAGAACTATCATTTCCAGGTTCTTAAACTGATCCTCAAGAAGCTGGGCTTCGACTGGGCCGACAACATATTCCATCTTTCTTATGGAATGGTCGAGTTGCCTGAGGGCAAGATGAAGTCCCGTGAGGGTACTGTCGTGGACGCTGACGATCTTCTTCAGAAGATGTACGAGGAGGCGAGGGCAACTTCGGATGAGTCCGGCAAGTTGGCCGACATGAGCGAGGAGGACAAGACGAGACTCTGCCACATGATCGGTCTCGGCGCGCTCAAGTACTTCATCATCAAGGTGGATCCGAAGAAGACCATGCTCTTCAACCCGAAGGAGTCCATCGACTTCAACGGCAACACCGGTCCGTTCATCCAGTACACCCACGCCAGAATCCGCTCGATCCTTCGCAAGGCCGCGGAGAAGGGCATTGAATATTCCGCCTCTCCTCTGCCTAAGGTCGAGCTCAGCGCCAAGGAGGTCAGACTCATAAAGTTGCTGAACACATTCCCGGCCAAGATAGCGGAAGGCGCTCAGGCATATTCACCTGCCGTCATCGCCAACTATGCCTATGACCTCGCCAAGGAGTTCAACCAGTACTACCACGACACTCCGATCCTAAAGGAGGAGAATGAGGATGTCCTCAAGATGCGTCTGGTGCTGATCGACACCATTTCCGCAGTGCTGCGCAAGGCGATGGGTATCCTCGGAATCGAGCTGCCGGAGAGAATGTAGGAATATCCCAATGTCCGAAACGGATTATATGTTCCCGACCTCCAAGAAGGAGGTTGAAGCCTTAGGGTGGGACTACATTGACGTCATACTTTTTACGGGTGACGCCTTTGTTGACCACCCTTCTTTCGGAACGGCCTGCATCGCGCGTTGGCTCCAGCATTTCGGCTACAGGGTGGCTGTGGTACCTCAGCCCAACTGGAGGGATGACTTACGCGATTTCAAAAAGTTAGGCGCTCCGAGGCTATATTTCGGAGTCAATGCCGGAGCGATGGATTCGATGGTGAACCACTACACCGCCGGCAAACGTCTCCGTCACGACGACGCCTACACCCCAGAAGGAAAGGCCGGACAGAGACCTGACTATGCGGTCAGTGTCTATACTAACATATTAAAGGAAATTTATCCTGATGTCCCGGTAGTCATCGGTGGTGTCGAGGCTTCGCTCCGCAGGCTCACGCACTATGA
The DNA here is from genome assembly GCA_002314195.1 of Bacteroidales bacterium UBA1077. GTDB lineage: Bacteria > Bacteroidota > Bacteroidia > Bacteroidales > UBA932 > Cryptobacteroides. The sequence goes on from DCCQ01000150.1 coordinate 23,002, forward strand.
CTACTGGAAGGATGAGCTTGTACCGTCTATCCTTAAATGGTGCAGGGCTGACTACCTGTGCTACGGGATGGGTGAGAAGCCGATGCTTGAACTGACAAGGGCCATAGAGGCGCAGAGGAATATTCATGAGATCCACAAGATTCCGCAGATCGCTTTCTTGATGAGCGGGAAGTGGAAGGTCAAGGATCCGCTGGTGCTCCATTCGTTCGAGGAGTGCAAGAAGGACAAAAAAGCGTTCGCCGAGAATTTCCATCTGATTGAGACTCATGCGAACATGATGCATCCTGCGACGATCATCGAGCCAGTCGGAAACGGTTACGTGCAGATCAATCCTCCATATTCACCGTCCACAACCGAGGAGATGGACTCTTTTTGGGATCTGCCGTTCACCAAACTGCCTCACCCGCGCTACAAAGGGAAGAGGATTCCGGCCTATGACATGATCAAGGATTCCATCATCACGCACAGAGGGTGCTTCGGAGGTTGCAATTTCTGCACTATCGCGGCGCATCAGGGAAAGTTCATCCAATCCCGTTCGCAGGCTTCGATCTTGGCGGAGGTGAAGAAATTGGCAAAGATGCCGGGGTTCGCGGGGAATATCTCCGACCTTGGAGCTCCGACAGCGAACATGTACGGAATGCGTGGCAAGAATCCCGCCCTCTGCGACAGATGCCGCAGGAAATCGTGCCTGTTTCCGGCCCCGTGTCCGAACATGAACAGGTCTCACAAACAGATACTTGAACTATATAGGAAGGTCGATGCCGTTCCTGGGATACGTCATTCCTACATCGGAAGCGGAATCCGCTACGACTTGTTCCTGGACGAGAACGGTTTCGTGGACGAGACTTCCAAGCCTTATCTGAAGACATTGATCCTTGACCACACATCCGGGCGCATGAAAGTCGCTCCGGAACATACCGAGGACAAGGTTCTCCAGTACATAGCCAAGCCTTCTTTCAAGCTCTTTGAGAGACTTCGCTATGAGTTTGACAAGATCTGCGCACAGAACGGCCGCCGCACCGGCATCGTTCCGTACTTCATCTCGTCCCACCCTGGCTGCACGATGAAGGACATGGAGAATCTGTCAAAGAACCCGGCTTTGAGAGGAATATACATGGACCAGGTGCAGGATTTTACACCGACTCCGATGACCACCTCCTCTGTGATGTACTACACCGGAATCGACCCTCGCACGATGAAACCGGTCTTTGTGGAGCGTGATCCCGAGAAGAAGAAGAGACAGAAATCGTTTTTTTTCAGAAAATAGTTCACTCTTTGCTTCGCAATTCGGAAAAATGTCTTAATATTGCACCCGAAAACGAGAATGACTATGACACCAGATCAGAAGAAAAGACACGTGGTAAGTTACGAGAATATGTCCGAGGCACTTGCCGCAGCGTTCAATGAGAAATATCCTGGAGGGTTCAGTGACTACCTTCCTGACCTTGTAAAATACCCGAAGCCTGACGGCACGTCTTTCTATGCGGTGACTGTCGAGACTGATGACTCGATCAATCTGGTGAAGATCAAGGTGAAGACAGATGACGCAGAGGCTCTTGAGAGATGGCTTGAAGGCGAGGAGGATGCCGAAAATGAGGATGTCGCCGGATCTTCTGCCGACGCCCCGGCCGACAGCACCCTTCCGGACGACAACATCTCACAGTACGGAAGTGACGACGATTCCGCTGAATAGCATTCATGATTAATTACTTATAATGGCCTGACTTCTGTACGATTTCAGGCTTCATTTTTTTTTCGATATTGTATACCCCATGAGGACTGTTTACTCTTTCCTCCTTTTTCTTACAGTTATTGGATGCTCATCAGGAAAGGTCTCTGTCTCGGATTTGAGGAACGGGGATCTGCTTTTTGTCGTGAACGGGGACGGAAACAATATCACCAATGTGACTAAAGGTGTGGACGGGCTTGGTATAGACCATGTCGCGATTTTCGCTGATGGTCATATAATTGAGGCGGTTCCTGAATATGGGGTGGTGGAAAGCCCTTTGGACACCTTTCTGGTCAGGCTGACCGAAAAAGAGACAGTGCTTGTGGGAAGAGTCAAAGGTTTGGCAGTCAAAGCAAGTGTGGATAATGCAAGAGGGTTTGTTGGCTTTCCTTACGATGACATATTCATGCCAAGCGACAGTGCCATCTACTGCTCGGAACTTGTCCAGAAGTCGTTTGTACTCAAAGGTGGACGAAATGAGCGTGGTGATGTAAAAGATAATGTTGGAAAGAAAGACAAGGTAGGTGAAGAATATGAGATGGATGGGGTGACGAAAGGCACTGAGAATGATGATGAAAGTAATGAAGGAATAAAACCTTCAAAGATCGGTCCAAGGCATTTTGTGTTCAGCACGATCCCGATGTCATTTCACGACAGCACCGGCAAGGTGACCGAATTCTGGACGAATTTCTATGCGGCTCGCGGTTTGGAGGTTCCGGAAGGGGAGCCGGGAACAAATCCAGGCCAACTGTCCAGAGACCCGAGTGTGAAAATTCTTGGTGTTTTGGACTCTATGAAACGTCAACAGGCTCAGTGACCGAAGATGTGGTCGCTGAGCCTGTTGAAGCGTATCGTCTTGTTCCTGCCTTTAATTTACCCTCTCCACAGAAGCCGCTCTGCCAATAGACTTCATCATCACGCCCAAGTCCTTAGGGGCTTTGTATCTGATGTTTGACGCTCCGGTCGCGTCCTCAATCATGATTGAACGCGTCACGTTCACGCTGCAATTGGCCGCTCCGGATGTCTCTAGTATAGCATTCTCTGCCTCAGCATTCATGGCTTTTACATTCGAGGCACCGGACGCATCGATTTCAAGTGTCCCAATTGATCCCTTAAGGTTGACTTCACATGCGCCAGAAGCATCGATCTCGACTTTTCCATAATCTCCGTCAAGACTTGTCTTGGTCGCCCCGGAAAGATCAAGCTCAGCTTCATGATAACTACCATACATCACACAAGAAGATGCCCCACTTATCTCAGCATCCAACTTCCCAGCATTTGCATTCAAAGTTTTAATGTGGCTGGCTCCACTCAATTCCAAGGAAAGCTCCCCTCTGCCAAGTTCAAAAGTGTCATCGCATCTCAAGCTCGTCGCTCCTGACATTTCCACTTTGCGAAGCTCTGGCATGGCGATTTCAGCCTTGCACGTCCAACTTCCCAACCGCTTCTGCAATTTAGAAGGTATTTGCTTGTTCCAACCAATCTTCAACACTCCGTTACTCTCGTACACCATAAGATATTCCTGAAGCACGCTTGGAAGTGTGACCTCTACTTTGTAAGAATCTGACTTGACAAGGTTAACTTCAACAACTCCGCTTAGGTCCAATCCCGTGAAATTCTTGCAGTTAAACTTGCATTTTGTGTAGTCGGCATCAACCTTTGATGTAGCAGTAAGATACAACGATTCTGCCGGGTACTCAGCCTTGGTGTTAACACCGTTCGCTGTGAACATAAGGAGCGCTACAGCCCCCAAAATCATAAACTTTTTCATAACTCTTTTATTTTGTTGATTTTATCTAGTCCGTCAAGTAATTCTCCATAATATTCTTTCAGAATGACCGCCTTTGCCGTATCATCAAGTTCTTCCGGCAACTGATCAATCATCGGCACTGTCTCCTCAGCGATGCTGCCCACAGTCGTCTCCCAGTGATTATCCAAATCCCTTGTGAATATCTTTCCGTACATCGAAGTAACTTTTTCTGAATATGCCAGATACACTGCCACCGGATCATCGGGCACATCAGCGAACCAATCAACCTTCTCAGAAGGACGGTTTATGAATATCACCGCAGCGGCAGCAGCAGCCGCAACAGTTGCGATGGCACTGAATATTCTTGTGTAATCCTTTCGCTTTCTGGCGATCTTGTGGGCCAAGGCGTTACTGTCTGCCTCAATCAACGCATCCAGTTTCGCCTCGAACCTCGTCTCGTGTCCCAGAGGCAGCTCCTGATCGTCGAACGCCTCAGGATTCCCGCTGAGATATTCCTTAAGATCAATCATATTCTTGCCCTCTTTAATTGTTCAACCAATTTAGCCTTTGCCCTTGAAAACTGGGTCCTCAAAGTTCCTTCCCGTTCCCCTGTTATGCTGGCGATTTCCTCATAGTCAAGGCCTTCCACCAACACTAAGTTTAGTATCAGCCGGCATGACTCCGGCAGCCCGTCAATGGCCTTCCGCACATTGCTGACGCTCATTTGCGGAACCTCTACCGTGGTGGTGTCATCGGCATATTCGGAAACTTCACCTGCATATTCATCAAGAAAGAGTTTTTCCCGCTTTTTCCTCCTCACCGCATCTATTGACTTTCTGATGCATGTCCTGCTGAGCCACGTCGCCACTTGAGCCTCGTCATGGGGAACGATGTCCGATGATATGAACTTGAGAATCGTGTCCTGCATGATCTCCTCAGCCTCACCGCTGTCGCGGACTATCCTCCAGCTGATGTTGTACAGCCGTCCAGCGTGCGCTTTATAGAACTTTATGGACTCTTCTCTTGTCATCGTTTTCTTTGTCGTTTCACAATATAAACGAATATTTCCGTTGATTGTTACAACAATCTTGTTTTATTTTACGAAAAAAGGTCTGGAGTCTCCCGACCGCAGACCTTTTTCATTTCATTTGGCTTAAAAGATTCTTGTTTGTGACGATAATCACTATCCGACCGCAAAGGTACTGCCATCGGCAGACTGCCGCAATACCAATATGTAGGTAAAGAACCCGGCCAATACCCGGAATTCATACCAATATGTGTTATTGTCGCTGTGGCGCGGACTTCCAGACAAGATAAATCAATATTTTTCCGTACTTTTGTCCTCAAAATTTTATATTATGAACTTCAGTGGAATCATTGTCGGCGCGGCGACCTTCCTTATCATAGGAATATGCCATCCCATAGTCATAAAGATGGAATATCATTGGGGCAAGGGAAGCTGGTGGTTGCTTTTTGTGGCGGGGATGGCCTTCGCCGCGACTTCAATATTCGTAAACCATGAGGTACTTTCCACTGTACTCGGCGCGGCGGCTTTTTCCTGCTTCTGGGGCATCCTGGAGGTGTTTGAACAGGAAAAACGCGTGCTGAAAGGCTGGTTCCCTGAGAATCCTGCCCGACATGATTACTATGAGGCCATCCGTCGAAAGAAATAAAAACATTTACAGATATGAATTTCAAACCGTTGCCATTGTTGGCGATCGCCGCCCTCCTGTCAGGAGTGACAGAGGTGTCGGCTCAGAAGAAAGAGATGGATCATAGTGTCTATGATTCATGGCAGAGCGTTTCCGACATCCAGAAAAGCGATGACGGCAACGTTCTCGTGTGGTGTGTCAACCCACAGGAAGGAGATGGCACCCTCTATGTCAGGAATATGACCCCGTTGAGGAAAGGCAAGCCGGCTTGCCGGGAGATCAGCGTTCCGCGCGGCTATCAGGCTTCCCTCGATCCTCAAGGCAAATGGCTCTATCTGAGAATCAAACCTCAGTTCGCCAAAACCCGTCAGGAAAAGATAGACAAGAAGAAGGCCGAGAACATGACTAAAGACACTCTCGCCGTTGTTGACCTGACAACTATGACAGTCAAGAAATATGGCCGTGTTGATTCCTACACGACCGGTTCACTCGCCAAACCTTACGTTGCCTACAAGTCCACGTGGAAACATTTTAAGGACACATCTGACAAGAAGGGCACGGACAAGTCCGGACTCATTATCCTGAATCCCGCCACCGACAGAAAGGATACTCTCAAGTACATCGATGCATACGCGTTCAATCAAGACGGAACCATGCTTCTGATGACCTCGAAGAAAGACAAGAAGGATTCTCTTTCGGCCACGGCTGTTCTGATTGCCCGTGCTCCGGCCTGTCTTGACACCCTGGCCAAGGGTGCGGAATCCTACCGCCGCCTGACCCTGAATGACGCTGAGGATCAGCTTGTGTTCCTCGGCTCCAAGGATAAGAGCAAGAACCGCAACAAATGCCAGTCTCTGTACCTTACAAATATTCAGGCAGTAAAGACGGGAAAGACGGTTCGACAGGCTCACCGGCCGCTTGTGGAGGCTGCTGATAGCACGACAGTCATCAGCAAGGACGGCAAATGGGCATATTCAACCAAAGAGATCTTCGCCGAGGGAACCAAGGTGGAAGGCACGCCGGGCTGGACTCTCAACGAGAACACCGAACTTCAGTTCACTCCTGACGGAAAACGACTTTTCCTTGGCATAGGTGCAATCCGCCCAGCGAAGGACACCAC
>DCCQ01000122.1 GCA_002314195.1 Bacteroidales bacterium UBA1077
GCGAACTGGAGGGATTTCGGAATGCTCTTCGGATGGCAGACCACCGGCGGCGCCGGCCCAAAGGAACTATGGCACGACAACTATGAGTTCATCATACGGGCCAATGATGTGATCACCCACCTTCCGGGCGTGGAAGGCATTTCCGGGCCGGTCAAAGACAGACTGGTGTCAGAATGCAGGTTTCTGCGCTCCTGGTGGTATTATCAGCTGAACGTTGTTTTCGGCGGAGTGCCGTATTACACCGAGGCCTTCAGCAGCATTGAGGACGCCAAGGGCAGCCGTCTCACTCAGGACCAGACGTGGGACAGGATCATCGAGGATCTGACAACCTGCATAAATGACCCGCAGCTTCCGTTGAAATATTCATCGACAGACGAGAATTATGGACATGTCACAAAAGGGGCCGCCTATGCGCTCAGAGGCAAGGTCTATCTGTGGAAAAAGGATTGGAAGGCTGCGGAGTCTGATTTCCGCAAGGTGGGCGAGTGCGGCTACTCATTGTTCACTGCGGCTGGCGATGAATCATACAAGCAATTGTTCAAAGAAACCAATGAGCGTTGTGACGAGATGATCTTCTCTGTCCAGTGCCTTGGTGAATATGGCTATGGAAACGGAAAGAACAGGGGCTACGGAAACCGCTGCACCTATGGCAGCATGTGGAACAACTACATCGTCAACCCGGATTTTATCGACACTTATGAGAATGCCGATGGAAGCAGGTTCAATTGGGACGATTACATTCCTGGTTTCTCCTCGTTGACGGTCAGGGAACGCCGGGTGTTCTTCCTTCGGGACCATCTCACTGACAAGGAGTACAAAACCGCGAGGGAGCAAGGCGCCAGGATGGATCTCTACCTTCCAGACGGTAACGAGGCGCGCGTGAGAAAGGCCTACACGAATCGTGACCCAAGATTGGAGATGAGTGTCATAACCCCTTACGCAAAGTATCTGGGCGGAGACGGTGGCGCGGCCAACTGGTTTACAAGCAGGTTCCCTTTCAGAAGCCAATGGACGGAGACAGAAGAGGATGACGGGACTGTGAGAAGGGAGCCGAATGATCTGCGCACAGACACTCAGGCGATGTTCTACTATCTTAACAGAAAGTTCGTCACCGAGGGCATAAACGAGGGTAATCTTTATTGGACCGGCATAGATCTGCCGCTTATCCGTTATGCGGATGTGCTTCTGAACCTGGCCGAGGCTCTCAATGAGCAGGGAAAGACAGAAGAGGCGGTGAAGGTCGTGAACAGAGTACGTGACCGCGCGGGGGCCAGCCTTCTGGACTCCAACTCATTCACTCAGGTGAAAGGACAGGAGGACGCGCGCGAGCGCATCCGGAACGAACGCTACTGGGAGCTTCTGGGAGAGGATGTCATCTATTTTGACGAGTTGAGGTGGCGTACTTGGAAAGAAAAGAAGTTCGCCACGTACAAAAACGGACAGAGCGAGGAGGTCAACGGACTCCGTCAGGTCTGGGGTGAGGCCACCTATCACTACAGCTGGGGCGGAGAGCATTACTGGTTGTTCCCGATTCCTGAGAACGAGATTCAGAACAACCCGAACATAAAACAGAACCCAGGTTGGGAATAGTTGATACACAAAACAATCAATCAATCAAAAAATGAAGAAAGAATTATTATTTGGAGTCATCGCCATTGCGATGACCATGGCATCCGTCGGGTGCGGCAAGGAGAGCAAAGATCCTGAGCCTACACCTGAAGAGCCGACACCGGCCAACTCCAACACGGTCTTGTCATTCAAGATGGAAGGCAACCGTACTTTGATGCTCTCGGCAGAGCGGGAATTTGATGTGGCCCTGACCAAGAACACAGGGGAAGACTTCAGTGCGGAGGAAGACATCACCTGCTCGCTCGCGCTTGCGGATAATCCGCAGTCATTGGTCAATGCCTACAACTCGCAGAAAAAAGCCGCTTTCGCTTTGCTGCCGGAAGGGACTTACTCCTTTGAGGCTTCCACCATCGCGAAAGGAGCGAAAGGTGCCTCGCTGAAACTGAAACTCAACCAGGCTGAGATTGACAAGGCGTTTATCGCTTCTCAAAAGCCTTTTGTCCTTCCTGTCAAGATTGCTCCAGGGAATGAGGTTGTCTCGTCAAAGGGTTACATTTATGTCGTATGCCCGGCCTATGAGGAGGAAGGAGACAATCTGATCATCCATTACTCAAGGGAGCCGGAGGCGAAGGGTGTGCTCTACAACTACAAAGGATCGGTAGAACGCGCCGTTCTTCTTTGCCCGGGCGGAGCGTATTCCGACATTCCCGAGAACGACATCCAATGGGTTGTGTCAGGCAATAATGGATTCATGAATATGGCCCAGGCCACCAATTCCATGTTCGCCGCGCTTTACTACTCCTACCCGCACACAAAGTATTACTCACATCCGTTCGAGGACGCCTACGACCTTCTGAGTCTTGTCCGCGCAAGGAAAGGAGAGTGGGGCGGTTATGACAAAGTCGGTGTCTGGGGAATGGCCTCGGGAGGCCATATCGCCACCACTCTGGCAGTCAATGTCCCGGAGATGCTGGATTTCCAGGTCCTGATGACTCCGTTGGTGACCATGCAGAAGGACGGGACGCAGGATGGAGCCTGCCGCTCGCTGCTTGGGGACGATCCGTCTCAGGATCTTCGCGATGCTTTGTCCAACGAGAAACATACCGCCGCAGGCAATCCTCCGGCATACATCGCATACGCCGCCAATGACCAGAGTTTTTCGATGGAGAAGAATGCTGTCGCCTATGAGGCGGCTCTGAAAGCCAATGGGGTGGCTGTGGAGATTCATTCCTACAACCACAACAAGCATAATCAGTGGTGGGCCTGGACCGCGAAAACCGGAGATGTGGACTTCCAGGCATCTGTCAAGGAATTTCTGAAAAGATTCACGACTTCGGGTAAATGAATACTTTGCCGGGACACACCGTCATTCATGGGGTGTCCCGGCAGCAATCAATATAAAACGAAATGAAAAAGATGACAATCTGCATACTCCTTATGTCCGCCGCATTGGCTTGTGGTTCAGGTTGCTCAAGTACCGGAAGCAGTGATGTTCCGGAATCGCCTGACAAGGAGCCTGTCCGTGTCCTGTCGAAAACCGTTCCGGTCGCCGATCCGTACATTATGGTGGAGAAAGGGAAATATTACCTGTATGGCACAAAAAACGGCGAGGCGCTTGGGTTCGATGTCTACGTCTCAAATGATCTGGAGAAATGGAAGATGTATTCCTCCGCTCTTGATCCATCCGATTCCTATGGGACGACTGGATTCTGGGCGCCTGAGGTCTATTATGTAAGCGCTAAAAAGAAATACTACATGTTCTACACCGCAGAGCGCAGACTCTGTGTCGCTGAGTCAACCTCACCTCTGGGAGCCTTTGTCCAGACCGTCAAAAAACCTATGAGGGATGAGGCCGGCATTGATTCTTCTGTGTTTTTCGACACCGATGGCAAGGCGTACGTATATTTCGTCAGGTTCAATGGCGGGAACATAATCTGGGGTGCGGAGCTTAAGGATGATCTGAAGGAAATCAAGGAGGAGACCCTGTCGAGATGCATTCGTCCCGACCAACCTTGGGAATTGATAGCCTCAAAGGTCACGGAAGGTCCATCTGTGTTCAAAAAGGATGGGGTTTACTATCTTATGTATTCGGCAAATGACTATACCAGCCAGGACTATGCGGTCGGTTATGCGACATCATCCTCACCGCTGGGACCTTGGAAAAAAGCGGATTCCAATCCGGTGCTTCATAAGTATGAAGGACTTGTCGGGGTAGGCCACGGCGCTCCTTTCGTTGACAATGACGGCCAGATGCGTTATGTGTTCCACGCGCATAAGAGCGATACAGAGGTACATCCACGCGGCGCCTACATTGTGGATATGAACGTGAAGGACGGAAAGATCAGTATGGGTGGCGGTTTGATAAAGCCGGTGGTCGTTGACAGGCTTGCCGAATAGCACGATTGGCACTATGAGAACAAACAGAACTACACTTGCGGGATTTCTCCTGGCGGCATCGCTTCTTTTTCCTGCCCTGGCGGCCGCAAGGCCTAACGAATACCCGGCTGTCAAGAATGTTGAGGTCAAAGGATATGTCGGAGAAAGAATATCCGACTGTATAGCCCGCCGGGTCAAAGGGCAGGATGTCAACGAGCTTGTCGAACCTTTCCGCCACCGTACGGAAAGCCGCCTGTGGCAGAGCGAGTTTTGGGGAAAATGGATGCTGGGAGCGATTTCTTCTTATGAATATACCCATGACTGGGAGCTGTACGAGAAGATAAGTGAGGCGGCTTCATTGCTGATGGAGACACAGTCCCCCGATGGCTACATCGGAAATTATTCCCCCGAGCATCAACTTCAGGAATGGGATGTCTGGGGACGCAAATACACTGCTTTGGGTTTGCTCGCGTGGTACGACCTTTCCGGTGACCGGAGGGCTCTGAAAGCGGCCCGCAGACTGATCGACCATTTGATGACACAGGTCGGCGAGGGAAAAACGGACATCGTGGCGACGGGAAACTACCGTGGAATGGCAAGTTCATCGATCCTTGAGGCGGTTGTGTCGTTGTACAGGCATACCGGCGATCCGTCATATCTTGATTTCGCCCGGTATATCGTACGGCAATGGGAGACCCCCGAAGGCCCTGAGTTGATCAGCAAGGCTATAGCCGGTATTCCTGTGGCCTCCAGATTTCCTCACCCTGAGAAATGGTTTTCCAGAGAGAACGGTCAGAAGGCGTATGAGATGATGTCCTGTTACGAGGGACTTCTGGAGCTTTACAAGATAGATGGAGACCCCACCTGTCTTTCTGCCATTGAAAAAACTGTGGCAAGTATAATAAACGATGAGATCAACATAGCCGGGTCGGGGAGCTCTTTCGAGTGTTGGTATGGGGGAAAGCCACGTCAGTACTTGCCTACTTACCACACTATGGAGACCTGTGTGACATTCACATGGATGCAATTATGTTTCCGCCTTCTGCGCCATACGCGCGATTCCTCCTATGGGGATCTCATAGAGAGAGCGATGTACAACGCGCTGATGGCCTCGTTAAAGGACGATGCGTCCCAGATAGCCAAATACAGTCCTTTGGAGGGCTGGAGGTCAGAAGGTGAGGAGCAATGCGGAATGCACATCAACTGCTGTAATGCGAATGGTCCCCGCGCGTTCTCGATGATCCCTAAAGTCATGTATGATGTTGACGGTAGATGCATTCATGTCAATTTGTACGCGCCCTCCGAGGCTGACATAATTCTGACACAGAAGGAAAGGCTTCATCTGCGCCAGACGACTGATTACCCGGTCAGTGATTTGATAAAAATAGAAATAGATACTCCGAGACCTGTCAGATGCGCGATTGCGGTCCGTATTCCGGGTTGGAGTGAGAACGTGAGCGTCGCGGTCAACGGTGAGGAGATAAAAGACATAATCCAAGGGCATTACCTGACACTTGAGCGTGAATGGAAATCCGGAGACAGCATTCATGTCAGACTTGATTTGAGAGGACGCGTGGTAAGAGAGGCTGATTGCCTGGCCATAGTCCGCGGCCCGGTGGTTTTGTCCAGAGACAGCAGATTCAACGATGGATTTGTGGACGAGGCGGTCGCCCTGGTCTCCGGTGACGGATTCGTGGAACTCACACCGCTGGAAAGCCACGATTTCTCCTGGATGGCTTTCAGCGTCCCTATGCACGTGGGTACCTTGCTGGAACACAACCGTTCTCCCCGCCTTGTTCATCTTTGTGATTTCGCCTCGGCCGGCAACACATGGGACAGGTCGCTGCGTTACAGGGTATGGCTTCCGCAAACGCTCAATGTCATGAACAACGAATATATTCCTTACTAGCAATGTCAATTCATCGTTTGATAAGTTCTCTCATCGGGATCACCGCCGCGCCGGCCATCGTCTTTCTATCGTCATGTCACATGGAATCTCCATCCATGGATGATCTGGAATGCGGTTTTGTGAATGTTCCCGACAGTGTGCGGGTGGCATGCTACTGGTACTGGCTGTCCGGACATATCTCTGAAGAAGGTATCGTGAAAGATCTTCAGGCAATGAGAGATGCCGGTATCACGAGGGCGTACATAGGGAACATCGGACTGAAAGGAGGTGAATATGGCGATGTCAGGATGTTTTCCGACGAATGGTGGCGGCTCTTGCGGGTGGCTTTGAAGACGGCCTCTGATTACGGCATCGAGACAGGAATATTCAATTGTGCCGGGTGGAGCCAGTCGGGTGGCCCGTGGGTGACACCGGAGAAAAGCATGAGATTTATCCGCTCGTCATCGGTTCGGCTGAATGGCGGGGACTTCTGGAATGGAATCATTCCGGAGTACTCAGACTCGATGCAATTGGTCAAAGCGCTAGCTTACCCCTGTGAGGAAAGGAATCCGGACAAGAGTTGGACAATAGTTCACAATGATGGGCAGGAGACAACTCTTGACATGTGTATGGATGACGGTCAGAAGGTTAGAAGTCTGATCATACGGCCGAGTGGCAGGGTAATGTGCCATGCCGAACTTCTTGCCGATGAAGAAGGAAAATTCAGGTCAATCAGAAAATTCATAATCGACAGGACGAATTTCAGTACGTCAGTTGGTTTCATTCCCGATGCCCCTGTGGTGATTTCGGTTTCTGAAACCTCGTCTGATAAGTTCAGATTGTCGTTGGGTAAGCCTGAAGCCATAGACAAAACCTCAAAAATCACCGTGACCCTTTCCACGGAACCTATGGTGGAACGATGGCCTGAAAAGTCATTGGCCAAGATGTATCAGCGTCCTGATCCAAAGTGGGACTCCTACATTTGGCCACTGGAACCGGACTATGGAGGGACAGACAGTGCGGCTGTCAGATCCGCACAGGTCCTCGACGTCACAGGAAGTGTCTCGGACAAAGGGGAACTTGTCTGGAAAGTGCCTGACGGCTTATGGACTCTGTCTGCTTATTATATGCAATCTACTGGAATGACCAATTCCCCGGCTCCGCCGGAAGCCACTGGACTTGAGGTGGACAAAATGAGCAGGCGACATGTCGGGTTTCACTACGACTCTTTTGTCGGAGAGCTGCTCCGTAGAATTCCGGAAAACGATAGACGTGGACTGAAGGTCGTTGTCCAGGACAGTTATGAGACGGGAAGCCAGAATTGGACAGACGGTATGCTGGATTCCTTCAAGGTTAAGTTCAACTATGATCCAACACCATTTCTGCCGGTTCTTGACGGACATGTCGTGGACAACGAGGATGTGTCCTCTCGTTTTCTTTGGGATCTTCGACGTTTTGTGGCAGACGCCGTGGCTGACAACTACGTCGGTGAACTGACAAGATTGAGCCATCGCGATGGTCTGACGACATGGCTTGAGAACTATGGCCATTGGGGATTTCCAGGAGAGTTTCTCCAGTATGGTGGCCGGGCTGACGAGGTCAGCGGTGAGTTTTGGAACAAAGGAGAGTTAGGGCTAATAGAGAACCGATGCGCTTCCTCATGTGGCCACACATACGGCAAGAAAAGGATATGGGCGGAATCCTGCACGAGCGGCAAGCCTGCCTTCACGAATTATCCGGGTAATATGAAAGCCAGGGTGGACAGATTCTTTACCGAAGGAATAAACGCCTCACTGCTGCATGTTTATATCCATCAACCTTACGAGAACCTTAATCCAGGAATGAACGCATGGTTCGGGACAGAGTTCAACAGGAAAAACACCTGGTTCTGCTGTATGGGAATGTTTACCGACTACCTGAAAAGATGTGGTTTTCTGCTCCAACAGGGAATGTACGTCGCTGATGTCGCGTATTTTATTGGTGAGGATACCCCGAAAATGACAGGGCCCGTGACTGACGGTTTGCCTAAAGGCTATTCGTTTGACTACATAAACTCTGAGATCCTGATGACAAAGGCTGACGTAAGGAATGGGCGGCTTGTTCTGCCGGACGGGATGTCTTACCGTCTGTTGGTGCTGCCTGAGCAGAAGACAATGCGCCCCGGATTGCTGCAAAAAATTCTCGGGTTCGCCAAAGAAGGCCTTGCTGTTTACGGGAAAGCGCCTGTTCTTTCGCCGAGCCTTGAAGGATACCCTGAGGCTGACAAGGTGGTCAAGGCTCTGGGCGAGGAACTTTTTCCCGGTGACAAGTACGGTAACGGAAACATTTTTCACAATGACATGTGTCTGAAAGATGTCCTTGACAAAATGGGGGTGACACCAGACTTTCAATGTGCGGATGCCAATGACTCCATTTTGTTCATACACAGGAGCATGCCGGATGGCGAAATCTATTTCTTGTCCAATCAAAGTGGCAAAAGACAGGCATTTGACGGAATATTCAGGGTGGCGAGGGACTTCTCACCTGAAATATGGACTCCGGTGGATGGTCAAAGGTATGGTGTGCGGGAATATTCATGGCTCGGTAATGGCATGTCGGTGCCTATCGACCTGGAGGCTGATGAAAGTGTGTTCGTGGTGTTCAGAAAACATAAAAATGGAAGAATGAAACCTCTTCGTGCCGGAATTAAAGACACGCTTCTTTGCGTTGAAGGTCCTTGGCGCGTGACATTTACAAGAGATTCCGTGCCCGGAAACACAAAAGTGTTCAATAAGCTGACTGATTGGAAGGAGTCTGGAGACACCGATGTAAGATTCTATTCTGGAGAGGCTGTGTATGTGAACAAGTTTATGATGAATCATTTGCCGTCGGGACAATTGTGGTTGGATTTGGGGAAAGTGATGCTGATGGCCAAAGTCTATCTTAACGGAAAATATGTCGGTGGCGTGTGGACACCTCCTTATAGGGTGGATGTCTCTGATGCTCTGAAAGAAGGGGAGAACACTCTGGCGGTTCGGGTATATAATGGTTGGAGGAACAGGCTGATCGGTGACTCAGCCCTGCCTCCTGAGAGGCGTGTCACATGGGTTCTCAATAATTCCCTGACCGCGGATTCGCCTCTTCAGTCATCAGGTCTGCTTGGTCCCGTATGCGTTTTGAAGGAGGGGCTTGAATGATGGACAGGAGGGAATTCATCAAGAATCTTGGTTTGACTGGAACCTGTACGGTACTGGCGGGTTCACCTTGGCTTTCAGCGTTTTCAGAAGTTAAGCACACGAGAGCTGAGCGTTGCCGTATCGGTCTTGTGGGATGTGGTTCACGCGGCCGTTTCCTGTTGAGTTTTCTGTCTGTGAATCCAAAAGTGGAGATTGTGGTTCTATGCGACACATACGTGCCGTCACTTCAGGCCGGACTTCAAATTGTTCCAGGGGTCAGGACTTGTTCGGACTACCGGACGATGCTTGAAGATGAATCGATTGATGCTGTGATTGTGGCCACACCGCTGAACACACATTTTGAGATAGTCATGGTTGCTTTTGAGGCTGGCAAGCATGTGTTCTGTGAGAAGACCATAGGGTTTACTATGGAAGAATGCCACACGATGTATAATAAGCATCTGGATACGGGGAAAGTGTTCTTCACTGGGCAGCAGAGGCTTTTTGACCCGAGGTACATAAGGGCCATGGAACTGATCCATGCAGGCACATTCGGACAAATTAACGCTATTCGCACGTTCTGGTACCGTAACGGTGACTGGCGGCGTCCTGTACCGTCTCCCGAACTTGAACGGCGTATCAATTGGAGACTGTACAAAGAATCCTCCAAGGGACTGATGACCGAACTGGCCTGCCATCAGCTCCAGGTCGGCTGCTGGGCGCTCCAAATGATTCCTGACAAGGTCATGGGTGACGGTTCGATAACATATTGGAAAGACGGACGGGATGTTTACGACAACATCAGCTGCATCTACGTCTTCGGCAACGGGGTGAAAATGACATTCGACTCTGTGATCTCCAATCGTTTCTATGGCCTTGAGGAGCAGATTCTCGGATCGCTCGGGACGGTCGAGCCTGAGAAAGGGAAGTACTACTTTGAGGACGTGCCTCCGGCTCCGGCGTTTCTCCGGCTGATTAATGAGTGGGAAAACAAACTGTTTGACACGCTGCCGTTCGCCGGGACAAGCTGGGCTCCCGAAACAGCGGAAGAGAACAAAGGCGTCTATATTCTTGGCAGACCACCTAAGGAGGATGGCACGTCACTTATGCTGGAAGCCTTCATCGAATCTGTCATTACATGCGTACAGCCCAAGCATATTGCGGAAGAAGGGTATTATGCGAGCGTGCTGAGTCTGCTTGGCCATGAGGCTCTTCTTCGTGGTGTGCCTGTCCGCTTCCCGGATGAATATAAAATCGATTACCTAAATCACCATAAACAAACTGGAACAAAGTGAAAGACACTGTTTTGACTGCCGTAAGGAAACGGATCGAATTGTTGTCATTCCTGATTTGTCTGTTGGTGGCAAATCTGACGAACCTCTATTCGATAATCTTATTCAAGGCTCCGGTCAAGGAGATGCTTACATCAGCGTTTTATGTCTTGGCTTTCGCATGTGTGCTATATGGACTCTGGAGTCTACTCAGGATATTTATTTATTTGATAATACGATTGTTTAAATAAGTTATTTCAATTGTTGTGTTATGTATACACGAAGAAAATTTTTGAAAACGCTCGGGTTGGCAACGGCAGGAGTTGCCATTGGTTCCTCGGACATTCTGTCCGCGCGGACATATTCAACACTGTCAAAGAAAAGAGAAAAGGTAAAGATAGCCTATGTGGGAATCGGAAACCGTGGGGAACAGATTATAGAGGAGTTCGCCAAGACTGGAATGGTGGAGGTCATCGCTTTATGCGATGTCGATCTTGGTGCGCCTCAGACGCGGAAAGTGATGAATATGTATCCGAAGGCAAGACTGTTCAGGGATTTCAGGCAGATGTTTGACAAGGTTGGACATGAGTTCGATGCGGTCGCCATCGCCACACCTGATCATTCACATTTCCCGATTTCGATGTTGTCACTTGCCTCTGGCAAACATGTCTATGTTGAAAAGCCTCTTGCAAGGACGTTTCTTGAGGCTGAACTTCTGATGGATGCGGCAAGGAAACGCCCTGAATTAGTCACTCAGGTAGGAAATCAAGGGCATTCGGAAGCGAATTATTTTCAGTTCAAAGCTTGGATGGACGCCGGAATCATCAAGGATGTCACGGCAGTGACGGCACACATGAACAGTCCGAGAAGGTGGCATAATTGGGATGCCGGCATCACAAGATTGCCGGAAGGGCAGCCGGTTCCGTCTGGAATGGATTGGGACACTTGGCTTGGATCTGTTCCGTTTCATGAATATAATGAAAAATACCATCAGGGTAACTGGCGGTGCTGGTATGATTTCGGAATGGGCGCATTGGGAGATTGGGGGGCTCATATCCTTGACACTGTCCACGAGTTTCTGGATCTTGGCCTGCCATACGAGGTCTCAATGCTTTACGAGAATGGACACAATGACTACTTCTTCCCATATTCCTCCACCATCCTTTTCCGTTTTCCCCAGAGGCACGGGATGCCGCCTGTTGACATCACGTGGTATGATGGGCTTGACAATCTGCCACCTTTGCCAGCCGGCTATGGAGTCTCTGAATATAATCCGAACGTTCCGAAAACCAATCAAGGTGAATCCCCGGATGTCAGGTTGAATCCAGGCAAGATAATATATTCCAAGGACTTGATCTTCAAAGGTGGCACCCATGGCAGCACGTTGACGATTATTCCCGAGGAAAAAGCCTTGGAGATGGCGGGCAGGCTGCCGGAAGTGCCGGAAAGCCCATCAAATCATTTCGAGAACTTTTTGCTTTCCTGCATGGGGGAAGAGAAGACAAGATCTCCGTTTGAGATAAACGGAGTACTGTCTCAGGTTTTCTGCCTCGGTGTGATTGCACAAAGGCTGAACACCACCCTTTACTTTGACGGTCATACAAAACGTGTCACCAACAATCATTTCGCGGACGCTTTGCTGACTGGTCTGCCGCCACGTAAAGGATGGGAAGAGTTCTACAGGTTATAAAAATCATTATTTCAATAATCAACAGATACAATGAAAAGAATCACAGTGTTTGTGGCGGCCATATTCATGGCTGCATCGATGTCGGCCCAAGGTGATTGGTCGAACAGGCTTACCCCGGCGGAAGTCCGCGAGGGTTGGAAACTTCTTTGGGACGGTAGTTCCACGGCTGGTTGGAAAGGAGCGAAATTGGACAGATTTCCAGACAAAGGCTGGAAGATAGAGAACGGGTTATTGAAAGTGCTTCCCGGTGACGGAGGTGAAGCCACCAACGGAGGAGACATAATCACGACAAGAAAATATGGAAACTTTGTCCTCAAGGTTGATTTCAAGATCACGAAAGGCGCCAACAGTGGAATAAAGTACTTTGTTGATCCGGACCTAAATAAACTTGCCGGATCAAGCATCGGCTGTGAGTTTCAGATTCTGGATGATGATGTGCATCCGGACGCCAAGCTTGGAGTCAGGGGAAACAGGAAACTCGGCTCTCTGTACGATCTGATACCGGCTCCGGATGTCAAACCTTTCGTCAAGGATGATTTTAACACCGCGGTGATCATAGTGGAAGGCAAGCACGTCGAGCATTGGCTGAACGGGGTGAAACTGGTTGAATATGATCGTGACTGCCAGATGTGGAACGCCCTTGTGGCTTACAGCAAGTACCGCGACTGGCCAGGCTTCGGAAATTTTTCCGAAGGGTATATCCTTCTTCAGGATCATGGGAATGAGGTTTGGTTCAAAAACATTAAGATAAAGGAACTTTAGCAAGTCGCCGCCAATGCGGGAGTTTACCCATCTCCGCAGTCAGCCCGCTTACCGTTACATCCATAAGGATTGTGGCGGCAACGGGCTTTTTTACGCCTGGGCCACAGTCATGCACACAAGATTGGACATGGCATTGGTGTGCCCTGAATCTGTTGGAGTGCAAGTCTCTGATGATGTACTGGAAACGATTGGATTATTGGAGGCTATCGGAGACAAATTTAATCCTGGCAGCGAACTGGCGATGCTGAACAGGGTGGCGGCGGATCATCCTGTCGTCATTAGTGAGGAACTGTTCAACATTATTGGGCAATGTGTTATGTATGCAGGCTCGACCTTCGGCCTTTTTGACATATCAATTGATTCCTGTTGCCACAGTTCCGGAACAATAGGCATGATACATCTTGACAATGCTGTCAGAAGTGTGTTTTTCGGGCGAAAAGGCATCTCATTGAACCTCTCCGGTTTCCTTAAAGGATATGCACTGGACAGAATTCGTCCAGTGTTGGATGCGAGTGACATAACTGACGCTTTGATTAATTTCGGGAACAGCTCGATACTTGCGTTGGGCGATCGCCCTGGAGGCTCCGGTTGGAAAGTAGGCTTCGGCCAGGCTGATAAAGCACCTGTGATTCTGAGAGATGAATGCTTGACGACCTCAGGAAATTCAAAAGAGGAAAACGATCACCTTGTCAATCCTCTGGATGGCACTCTCGTAAAGAAAATGGGAACCCTGTCGGTAATGACAGGCAGCGGGGCTCTCGGTGAGGTTCTCTCGACGTCCTTGTTTGTCTGTGACATCAAGCGCTGGCCAGAGTTGCTGTCGTCATTTGGCGACGCTGCTGTCATCGTGGCTGGGCCGGGCTCATTGGGAAGAGCGTTCAGGGCAAGTCTTTGATGCGTCATTCAACAAGTGATCCTGCGTCTTATCCCGGCACAGCGGCAAGCCTGGAGACGGTGCCGGCCTCGGCTTTGGCAAGAAGTTGTTTGCCTTGCTCGTAAGCGCGGATCATCCTTATGCACCTATGAATGGAATGGTATATTTTTGTGTCAATCCGCACCTTTATTTAGCTCTTTTTTGCTATTTTTGAAAGTTTAACATTTATTGGCTTGACTCATTGATCATGAATAGAAATCAACCAGACAAGATTTTGGTGCGCGGGGCGAGGGTGCACAACCTGAAGAATGTGGATGTGGACATTCCGCTCGGGAAGATTGTGGGGATAGCCGGGGTGTCGGGTTCCGGAAAGTCCTCGCTGGCGCTTGGGGTGCTATATTCAGAAGGATCAAGGCGTTATCTTGAGTCACTTTCGACATACACCAGAAGGAGGATGACTCAGGCCGCCAAGGCGGATGTGGATGAGGTTCTTTATGTCCCGGCGGCTCTGGCTCTTCATCAAAGGCCGGGGATCCCCGGCATACGCAGTACTTTCGGTACGGGAACCGAACTCCTTAACAGCCTTAGACTTATGTTTTCGCGATTGGCGAGTCACCGCTGCCCAAACGGGCACTATGTTGATCCGTCCTTGCTTGTCGCCGCAGGGAAGGAACTTGTCTGCCCTGTTTGCGGGGAACATTTCTACGCCCCGTCCGCTGAGGAACTGTCGTTCAACAGTCAGGGAGCGTGCCGGACTTGTGACGGAACGGGTACGGTCAGGACTGTTGACGAATCGACCCTGATTCCGGATGAGAACCTCACGATAGACGAAGGGGCTGTCGCTCCTTGGAACACGCTGATGTGGTCACTGATGAAGGATGTCTGCAGGGCGATGGGCGTACGCACAGACGTTCCTTTCAAGGATCTGACTGACAAGGAAAAGGACATCGTCCTGCACGGTCCGGCCGAGAAAAAGCACATTCTCTACAAGGCCAAGAACTCGAACGACGCCGCTGAACTGGACTTCACATTCTACAACGCTACCTACACTGTCGAGAACGCTCTCGCCAAGGTCAAGGACGAGAAAGGTATGAAGAGGGTGGAGAAGTTCCTGAGACTTGATGTCTGCCCGGACTGCGGAGGCACAAGACTTTCCGATGCGGCAAGGGCGCCGAGGCTTAGGGGAATATCCTTGGCCGAAGCCTGCACGATGACCCTTACGGAGATTGTGGAATGGGTCAAAGGCGTCCCGGCCACACTTCCGGAGGAGATGCGGCCTATGGCCGATAGCATCTGCGAATCGTTCCTTGACACGGCCAAACGACTGATGGATTTGGGGATAGGCTACCTGTCTCTTGACCGCTCTGCGGCGACTCTCTCGACCGGGGAGAGGCAGAGAATGCAGTTGGCGAGAGCCGTGAGAAACCGCACGACCGGAGTTCTATATGTCTTGGACGAACCGTCGATCGGCCTTCATCCATCGAACATCATCGGCCTTTGCGGCGTTATGGAAGACCTGATAGCGGACGGAAATTCCGTGGTACTCGTGGATCACGACACACAGATTCTGACAAAGTCCGACTGGATGATCGAGATGGGGCCAGGTGCCGGATCAAGCGGTGGCAAGGTGATAGCGCAAGGAACAATAGACGACATCGAGGTCAATGAATATTCAAGGATAGGTCCTTTCCTTTCAGGTAAGGCATCTGTTAAAGTCAGACCGCAGATAAAGGATGCTGACATATTCATTGATGGTAAGATAGTGATGGAGACAGAAGCCATCCACACCGTCAAACCGCTTAGGGTTGAGATTCCGAAAGGACGTCTGACGGTTGTCACAGGTGTCTCTGGTTCCGGGAAGACAACTATGGTTCTTGAAAGCCTTATCCCCGCGCTACAGGCGAAGATCTCAGGCCATGATTTGCCAGTGCATGTGAAGTCGATAGATGCTGAAGGAATTCGTCAGGTCAAACTGATAGACGCTTCTCCGATAGGTATTAACGTCCGCTCGACCGTGGCTACTTACGCCAATGTCCATGATGAGTTACGCAAAGTCTTTGCCAAGACTCCGGACGCAAAGAAACATGGCTACAAGGACGGGGATTTCTCCTACAACACCGGCAAACTCAGATGCCCGACATGTGACGGTACAGGTGTGATAAGCCTTGACGTGCAATTCCTTCCTGATGTGGACGTCCCGTGCCCGGATTGCCGTGGGTCGAGATATTCAAAGGCCGCCGGAAACATCCGGAGGGAGAATGCCGCCGGAGAGTTCCATTCGCTGCCGGAGCTTATGGACATGGACATAAATTCAGCGCTTGACGCATGTTCGGATCTCAAATTGATAAGCCAGCGTCTCCAGGTTCTGCGGGATCTCGGTCTTGGCTATCTGACATTAGGCGAGGAGACTCCGAGCCTGTCCGGCGGTGAGGCACAGAGGCTTAAACTGGCCAGCGAGATGGGCAGGGGACAGGGCGATTCCGTTTTCGTGTTCGATGAGCCGACCATCGGCCTTCACCCGTCCGATGTCATGACCCTCTTAAAGGTCTTCCAAAACCTTATCGACCATGGCGCCACGGTCATCGTCATCGAGCACGATCTCGATGTCATCCGCAACGCTGACTACATCATCGACATGGGGCCTGGCGGTGGCTCGGAAGGAGGACGCATTGTCGCCACCGGCTCTCCCACTCAAGTCCGACAGTCCACAATAAGTATTACAGGTAGATTCTTATAATATTTATAATATGGAGAACAGGAGTTTCACCCCGGCGGAATATTGGGAAACCTATGCCCCTGATTGTGACAGGAAAGCGTTGGAGAATGAGTTCGACCGTGTCTTGCACACGGAACCATGGGCTGAGAAATCCCATTTGGAAACCATATGCATGCGTGTCATCGAAAATGTTCGGAACAAAACATATGAGAAATAATTATGCCACATAGAAAAGTAAGATTGGGGTTTGTGCAATGGAACGACCCATTTGACCGTAAAGCCTCAAGCGGCACACCGTACAAGATGGCCGAGGCTCTGCGCTCGGTAGGTTACGATGTCATTTGGGTGCGCGCCAGAAAGAGCCTGTCGTACAGGATATATTCCAAGATGGCGGCTTTCTTGAACCGGATCTCGAAGACAAAGGTCAAACCTACCCATACTTTCGTAGGAGCATCGTTGCTGTCAAAATCTTTGGACAAGACCGCCATCGAATCCTGTGATGTACTGTTCGCCCCGTTTTCAAGCGAATGTCTGTACAAGTTGGACACGAGCAAGCCGATTGTCTATCTGTCAGACGCTACTTTCGGACTGATGGTCGGTTATTATTTCAATGATCTGTCACCGAAAGCGGTGCGTCAAGGCAACATGGTGGAACAGACCGCCATCGACAAGGCCGCAGAAGTCGTTGTGTCTTCTGAGTGGGCTGCCGGATCCGTGATTTCTGACTATCACAAGGATCCCGACAAGGTTCACGTTCTGAAGTTCGGAGCAAACATCGATGAAAAAGACATCCGGCCTGAAATATTCAATTACAACGGGCATCTTGACATTCTGTTTCTTGGTGTCGATTGGGTCCGCAAGGGTGGTCAGACCGCCGTGGACGCTTGCCGCTGGCTGAATGAGCACGGTGTGCCTGCCACTTTGCATGTTGTAGGTGTCAAGAACCTTGACAGGAAAGTGAGGGATTTGAGTTTTGTCGACCACATAGGATTTCTTGACAAGAACAATCCTGATGATTATCATCGGCTGGTGGAAATAATCCGAGGATGCCACTGTATGCTTCATCCTGCCATTGCGGAGTGTTCAGCCATCGCTTTCTGCGAGTGCACCGCATTCGGAGTCCCTGTGTTCTCTCAAAGAACCGGAGGTGTCGGCGATTATGTCATTGATGGGAGAAACGGCTATTTGCTGCAGTCAGGGGCTTCCGGGGCGGATTTCGGAAGCAGAATCAAGGCATGTCTGGAATCCGGCGAGCTTGAGAGAATGTCAGTCACGGCTCAATCGGTCTACAAAGAGAGACTCAACTGGAATGTCTGGGCCGAGGAGATGGCATTGATCATCGCTCGGGCGATGTCAGAAACTGATAAAGAATTGCCATGAAAAGATTTTTTGTAGCCCTAAATGTAAACGTCTTCTTGGCATCAGTCATCCAGGCTCAGAATGGAAAGAACATCTCAGACAGATGGTTGAGCGAGCATTATACTAAAAGGTAAGTGATGGCTCCCATGATGGACTGAATCAGGCTTTACACGGCAGACTATGAACCTTAATTTTCTTTTCTAGTGTGACAAAAAGCGTATTTATAACGAATAAAACAAATATGTTTATTAGTGTGACAAAAATGTTTGTAGCCTGATATGCTGCCTGAATCCGATTTTGACCTATTGGAAAGCATCGCCGTGAAGCATTCTACAGGCGATTTTAGTTCCACTCTTGAAGATGAACAGAAGCTGCTCGACCACATCAATGACGCCATTGATGCAGGAGACATCGAACTGTATCCGATGAAGGCTCTTCTTGCTGCAAGCAACGACTGGAACACGGGAATGATCACCCGTATGGGGCTATACAAGAATATCCTTTTGGAGGGAGTTGAGCGAGGCACTCTCGCTTCAGGCAATGAATATGCATGGGAATGGTTAGGGGCAGCTGCCACAAACAACGACCCCGAAGAGTTTATCGATGACAAGACTCTCTATTATGAACTGCTTTCCACCGCCGCCGAATCCGGTATTAATATAGCCCTCGACATCATGAACGCAATCTGGGAGCCGGAAAACATCATCGAAGAGGACTGACACACATTACTAGTCTCCTTTGAAAATCTTCATGAACTCCTCGCCGGTGATGGTCTCCTTCTCGTAGAGGAACTTTGCCAGCTCATCCAGCTTTGCGCGGTTCTCGGTGAGGATGCGGATGGCNNCGCCGGTGATGGTCTCTTTTTCAAGGAGGTATTGCGCGCTTTTGTGCATCTTGTCGATGTTGGCGGTGATGATCTCGGTTGCCTTCTTCTTTGCTGCGGCTATCATCTCTCTGGCCTCGGAATCGATGTCGGCAGCCGTCTCATCCGAGCAGGCAAGCTGTGAGCCTCCGCCAAGATAGGAATT